>DATHOD010000235.1:0-10715 GCA_035485295.1 Bacteroidia bacterium | reverse complement strand
GGTATATGCAAAGGCTATAAAACGCATTAAGGCGACTGCACCTGGGTTTGTAAACACATCGTTAAATGAATTAATAGTGCCCACTCCAAATACATCGGACATACTCTTATTAAGTATTGTAAACAGGTCATATGATCTTTGAATATAAGGGCTTGCAATATGAGATACTGTATTTGGCTGAAATATAAAAAAGGTGGCAGAGCATAGTATAAACACACCTACTGAAAGCATACCCGAAAAGCTTTTACCTCTTAATGCACCATACAACATAAATATTCCGGTAAACAAGAAAACATGCATTATGGTCGGCAGAAACAAACCAAATATAATTTGAACCGGAAGCACCTGATTAAGGCCGAAGACTGCAAAAAGAGAGAAAACAAGAAACAGAGCGACAAGCTTAAAAGTAAGTTTATCTACAAATAATATAATGAGTGCAAATACAAATGCTGAAAATATTAACCCTGTAGTGTAGTTGTTAATTTTAGAATGGATATTGAGCGCCCCGAATAGTATAAGAGCTGTTATTACAGCAAATGCCCATACATCGTTACGAGATTTTATGTAGAAGTTTTTTTTCTGCAGCCAGGAAATCTCAGTAAGATAATGCAAAGGGCCAAGTATAGCATATGCCAAAAGGAATAATTCAAAAGGAATAAGATAGGCAACCCAGCAGCTAATTATCATCAAACCAATATTGATATAATTAATACCCGCCACACTAAATAACGGAGATGATGTTTTAATAGAAGCCTCTTTAGCCATAGTAGTAAACCTGATTCAAATATACTCTGTTTTATATTATGACTTCTCTCATGATTAAATGGCTTAATAATTTCTATTTTTGAATACGTTAATACAGATATTATGGCAGCAAGAATAACTTCATTTGAAGAATATAATAGCGAGTATAAGAAAAGCGTTGATAACCCGGAATCCTTTTGGGCTGAGATAGCGGAGAATTTTACTTGGAAAAAGAAATGGGATAAGGTATTAGAATGGGATTTCGTTAAACCGGATGTTAAATGGTTTCTAGGTGGAAAACTAAATATTACCGAAAACTGCCTCGACAGGCATTTACAAAAAAGGGGAAATCAAATTGCTATAGTATGGGAAGCAAATAATCCAAATGAACAAGACAGAAAGATAACTTACCATGAACTCCATTTGCAGGTATGTCACTTCTCTAACCTCTTAAAAAAACAAGGGGTAAAAAAAGGAGACCGTGTTTGTATATACATGCCTATGGTACCCGAGGCAGTGGTGGCAATGCTAGCCTGCGCAAGAATAGGTGCAATACATTCAGTAGTATTTGCAGGATTTTCCTACCAGTCCCTATCAGATAGAATAAATGATTGCGGCTGCGAAATAGTAATAACCAGCGATGGTGCATACCGCGGTGCTAAAGCAATTGATCTTAAGAAAATTGTAGATGAGGCTGCCGAGCATAGCCCAATAGTTAGAAAGACTATAGTATTAAAACGAACTGGCGGCGATGTAACCATGAAGCCCGGAAGGGATATTTGGTGGCATGAAGAACTTGCTAAGGTACCTACTGAATGCCCAGCAGAAGTGATGGATTCAGAGGATATGCTTTATATCCTATATACATCGGGCTCAACGGGCAAACCTAAGGGAGTAGTGCATACTGTTGCAGGATACATGGTTTACGCATGGTATTCTTTCATTAACGTATTTCAATATAATGAAGGTGAACTTTACTGGTGCACGGCAGATATTGGCTGGGTTACAGGGCACACCTATATTGTGTACGCACCTCTATTAGCAGGTGCTACCATACTTATGTTTGAAGGTATACCTACATACCCAGATGCAGGACGTTTTTGGCAGGTTATAGATAAGCATAAGGTGAATATACTTTACACTGCCCCTACAGCAATACGCTCACTCGAAGCAGCCGGATTAGAATATGTAAAGCCATATAAACTCGATTCATTAAGAGTTTTAGGCAGTGTTGGCGAACCTATAAACGAAGAAGCCTGGCACTGGTATCACGGGCATATTGGCAAAAACCGTTGCCCCCTTGTAGATACCTGGTGGCAAACAGAAACAGGTGGTATACTTATTTCTCCACTTGCCGGAATTACACAAACCAAGCCAAGCTTTGCCACTTTGCCACTACCGGGTGTACAGCCCGTAATTGTTGACCACAACGGAGTAGAATTAAAAGGCAATTCAGTAGAAGGTAATCTTTGTATTAAATTCCCATGGCCCGGGATTATTCGCACTACATATGGGGACCATGAGAGATGCAGGCAAAATTACTTTGCACAATTCCATAATATGTATTGTACCGGCGATGGCAGTAAGCGAGATGAAGATGGTGATTACCGTATCACTGGCAGGGTTGATGATGTTATAAAAGTATCAGGGCATAGGCTAGGCACAGCAGATATTGAAGATGCAATTGATGAGCATCCTGATGTTGTAGAATCAGCAGTTGTAGGCTATCCTCACGCCATTAAGGGGCAGGCTATTTATGCTTATGTAATTTGCACAAAGGAAAGAGAGGATATAGAATCGTTGAGAAAAGAAATAATCGAGGTTGTAAATAAATTAGTAGGACCAATTGCAAGGCCAGAGAAAATACAGATAGTACGGGGACTTCCGAAAACCAGATCGGGTAAGATTATGCGCAGGATATTGAGAAAAATTGCAGAAGGCGATACCGGTAATTTAGGGGATACTTCTACCCTACTTGACCCCGCTGTGGTAGATGATATAAAGCAGGGAGCAATCTCCTGAGTATATTTGCATATAATATGACGAAGGGTAAGATATATTTTGCATCAGATTTTCACCTCGGAGTTCCAAACAGGGAAAAGAGTTTAGAGCGCGAAAAAATGATTGTCCAGTGGATGGATGAAATAAAAAAAGATGTGGGCGAACTATATCTGATGGGCGATCTTTTCGATTTCTGGTTTGAGTATAGAACTGTTGTCCCTAAAGGCTTCACAAGATTATTAGGTAAGATAGCAGAGTTCTGCGATGCAGGAATTCCCGTATCTGTTTTCACAGGCAATCACGATATGTGGATGTTTGATTATTTGCGTGAAGAGTTAGGAGTAAACATTTACAAGAAACCTATTGTAAGGGAATTTTATGGCAAAAAATTCTTTCTTGGGCATGGCGATGGATTAGGACCCGGAGATAAAGGATATAAATTCATAAAGAAAGTATTTGCGAACCCGCTTTGCCAATGGTTATTTGCACGCATACACCCAAATGCCGGTATTGGTATTGCCAATTTTTGGTCACGACGCAGCAGGGTAGCTAATGAAGAAAAGGAGACGTTTAAAGGCGAAGAACAGGAATACCTTATAGCATTCGTAAAAGAGACCTTAAAACATGAGCATTACGACTATTTCATTTTTGGGCACAGGCATTTACCTCTTGAAGTAAAAATTCAAGATTCTACATATATTAACTTAGGTGAATGGGTGAATTACACCAGCTATGCCGTATTCGACGGCAATAAGCTGGAACTAAAACACTATAAACCTGTTACAGCTTAAAGGCTGGCTATCTTTTCGCAGAGGTCAACCAGGCGGTTTGAATAACCCGATTCATTGTCGTACCAACCGCTGATCTTTACCAGATTTCCTATTACAGCTGTAAGCCCTGAATCAAATACACATGAGTGAATATTGCCCACTATGTCCATAGATACAAGCGGCTCATCGGAATACTCAAGAACACCTTTCAGTGCACCTTCAGATACCTTTTTGAATGCAGCATTAATATCGGCTACAGTAGCTGTTTTCTTAACTATAAAAGTAAAATCAGTAATTGAACCATCGGGAACAGGTACACGGATAGAATCGCCGGTAAGTTTGCCCTTCAGTTCCGGGAATACTTCAGCAATTGCCTTAGCTGCACCTGTTGAAGTAGGAACCATAGAGAGAGCCGCTGCCCTTGCCCTACGCATGTCTTTATGCGGAGCATCATGCAGACGCTGATCACTTGTGTAGGCATGTACAGTGGTCATGAAGCCCACTTCAATACCCCAATTTTCATGAATTACTTTTGCCATAGGAGCTGCACAGTTCGTTGTGCATGAAGCATTTGATACTACTGTATCGGTGCTCTTAAGGTCCTTATCATTTATACCTATAACAATAGTCTTAACATCGGTTCCCTTAGCAGGGGCAGATATTACAACCTTCTTTGCACCAGCAGTAATATGCTTCTCTGCACTTGCCTTATCAAGAAATAAACCAGTAGACTCTATAACAACATCTACACCATACTCTTTCCATGGCAAAGCAGCAGGGTCCTTCTGTGAAGTGATATGTATTTTATGTCCATTTATGGTAATGGAGTTTGCATCGGCAACAACAGTTCCGGCAAACTTTCCGTGAATAGAATCGTATTTAAATAGGTGCGCAAGAGTTGCACTGTCAGTAATATCGTTTATGGCAACAACTTCAATATTGTTTCTTTGCAAAAGGGCGCGGAGGGTAACTCTGCCTATTCTGCCAAAGCCATTAATGGCTACTTTTAACTTTGTCATATGGTGTTATTTTAAATGAGGGCGCAAATTTAAACTTACTGTACGTATCCTGCAATACCTAAAACGAAAAAAGCCCCTATTTTATAGAGGCTTTTTTCAGAACTTATTAACTATTTTATCTTTCTACAATAAAGCGTGCTGATTTACGGAAATCGCTTCCGGTTAAAGTAGCTATGTAAGTACCCGCTGGCATATCAGTAACGCTGAAGGTTACAGTATGGGTACCTATAGTTGAATTAGATGCAGGAATACTCTTCACAAGCTTGCCTTGTATATCATAAACATCTACGCTTATTTTATCTGCCTTAGTTAAGCTATATTCTATAGTACCCTGCACATTCATAGGGTTAGGATATACTTTCATTGAAGATCCTTCAGAGTTTGAAATTTGAGGCACAGCAGTAGGGGCAACAAAGAAGTTATCACATACCCATATTCCCCTTCCATGTGTTCCCAAATATATTTTACCTGAATTACTGCACATCCATTGCGGAGCAGTTTGTTGCCCAATAGCAAATGATAATACATTAGAAGCCATTCCATTATCATCAGTACTCCATGTAGGTGAAGCCACTGTTGCGTCAGGTGTAGAATAAATACCATGTTCGGTAGCCAATATTGCCCCATTTGGGTATGAACTGTTTACCAAACCAAATACTGAACCATATACAGGCATTGAAGGCAAGCCTGAACCTTGCAATGCTTTAGGTGTAAAAGGCCCGGCACTAAGCGCATTTGTTATTTCATATACATACGTTGTAGAACCATAATTACCCAATGTGTAAATAATATAATTAGGGTTATTCTGGTCAACACAAATACTTAACACATCTCTGCCAGGGCTAGCTAATTTCGTTACCTGAACTATACACTTAGGGTTTGCAATAAATTTACCACCATGTATTGAAAACACAGCTCCATTAGAAGTATCTGTTATAGCATTAAGGTTCGAGAACCTGTATACATTACCACCCTCTGTACCTACAAATAACGCATCTCCGTCAGGTGACCATGCCATGCAATGTACAGGGTTCCCATCTGTAAAACCATTAAGAGTACCTGCAATAGGAATCCATATAATAGCATCAGAAAAATCTATAGCTCGCATGTTGATCCATACATAAGCTGCTCCATTAAATCCTGTAGCCATTCTCGATTGTACCCTGTTCTGTACTTTGAATGTATCTTTCTCAATTGAACCAAGGATATATGGATAAGTTAGACCTCCATTCGGGGTATGCGGATAAATTGTATCACCCGCCTTAAATGTACTATCACTATAGTACCATATTGAATCAGCTGTATTCAGATCGTATGAGTTTTCATATAATGCCAGTGGCTGAACAAAACAAACTGCAGCACCTATAGCCGCATCTGTTCTTATAGCACCTATTAAACTATCATAAGCATTACCAGGAGAACCCAGACCACTCAAATTAGACCCTCTCAATAACTGATCTCCATCCGTGGAAACAAAATATGCATTTGGATTAATGTAAGAGATAGATGCTTGTCCGCCATCACCTCCACCTAAATCAAGAGCGTCACCAATATTTGGATCAGCGCTGTATGGCCCTGATATATAAGGCGAACCATTATCTTGTGTACCTCCACCTGCTCCGCCAATATCGTTTGAAGGCGGATATGGCCCAAAAGTTACAGCATAATACTGTGTAACATCGTAGTTACGATTCACTGCAGCCCAGTCAAAACCACTATTTACGCTCTTATATATACCACCATCACAACCTAAATAAAGCACATTAGAATGATAAGGATCATATACCAAGGTATGAGTATCAGGATGGACAGATGTTGGAGAGTAAGGATATCCATAGTATGTAGTAAGGCTTGTCCATCCACCCAAGGTATCTGATGAGGAAGTTTCCTTCCATTCATATAAAGTTGTTCCGCCATATACTGCCCTTCCTTCGTTAGTAGGATCTACAGCAATACAATTATCATAATATCCTTGATATTGTCCACCAACACCATAAGGGTCAAATGCTGTGCTGCCACCAGGCGCAATGCAATACCAGTAACCACCGTTACCGCTGCTTACTGCAGTTTTGGTCATATACTCACCTACCAATTCGCCAAGGCTATTTGAATTAACTACAGAAGCATAAATGCGGTTCGGGTTAGTTGGAGATATACCAAACTCAATCCTATAACTTGCAGGTAATTTACCATTACCAGAAGCCTTCATTTTAGTGAAAGTAACAGCCCCGGCACTATTTGGGTACCCATAATAACCGGTACCACTTGCACAGGCTACAATTATACTTGCATCATTTGCTATTTTCAAATCAAAGCAGTTAGTGCCTGTAATCAGTTTAGTCCAGGTATTACCTCCGTCAGTACTTTCAAAAACTCCACCATTTGTAGCAGCATACACAACACTGCTGTTATTAGGTTGAACAGCTATTCTGTTAACATATGCCCAGGCTGCACCGGCATTATTACTAGGTGTTGGTACCGTATTGGTAAGAACTGTAAATGTATTACCACCATCGGTTGATTTAAAAACACCACCACCCAAAGCACCTTCACTGAATTGGGTTCCGCCACCGGTAACAAAGCCTTCACCTGTTCCAAAATAAATAACACCAGTATTATCTTGTGTTATGCAGGTTACATTCATATTAGAAAAATTGTCATTTATCATATTCCAGGTTTGACCGGCATCTGTCGATTTCCATAAGCCACCGGAAACACCACCTGCAAAAAGGGTATTGCCGGTATTATCCTGGTTATATACTAATATTGCCCTTGTTCTGCCACCAATGTTATTAGGCCCCATATTGGTCCATGTAAGCCCCATATTCGAGGTTAATTTCTTACTGGCATTTGCCTTGCGTATTGCATCTTCCGTAGCCATCATGGAAACGTAATCCAACGCATTTGTTATTATATTCTTACGTGCATTAAAGAAGAATTGTGCCATACCCATAGCATCCGAACTTTCTTCAGTCTCGGCCTTTATACCGGGAGAATACTGCCTGATTTGAGACTGATGATACAGGAATAAACCTGATACCATTGCTGCTCCTATCAAAATACTTGGTAATGAGATTGAAGAGCGGATAAGGTGTGACTTATTTTTCATAATAAGGGTGTTTCTTTAATATTTACAAATATATATACATTATGATTATGACATACCATTTTAACAGGTAATTTATAATAAATGCCTATAGCCATAAGCATTCCTATTTTAAGTCACCAAAAAAAATCAAGCCCTGCAAGCTCTAATTTGTAAATAATTTAAATTTACCTTTCAACAATAAAGCGAACCGATCTGTGAAGATCGTTACCAGTAAGAGATGCTATATATGTTCCCGCAGGCATATCACTAACTTTAAAAGTTACCGAATGCGAACCGGGGCCCGACTCAACCGGAATACTCTTCACAAGTTTACCTTGAATATCATAAATATCTAAACTTATTTTATCGGCTTTAGTAAGGCTATATTCAATTGTGCCCTGAACACTCATTGGGTTTGGATAAACCTTCAAATCAGGCATTTGCGTATTTGCAACCTGCTCTGCAGCAGTGGGAGCCACAAAAAAATCATCAGCCACCCAAATACCCCTTCCATGTGTTCCAATATAAATTTTACCTGAATTACTGCACATCCATTGAGGAGCCGTTTGCTGCCCTATTGCACACACAATAGTATTAGCCATTCCTGCATTATCTACAGTCCAAGCAGGAGAAGCCGCAGTTGCATCAGGTGTTGAGTACACACCATGTTCAGTAGCCAATATTGCACCATTAGGGTAGCTGTTACCCGACTGGTTTTTGTTTACGATACCAAATACAGACCCATAAACAGGCATTGCAGGCATACCTGTACCCTGAATTGGAACAGCAGGATTCGGAGTAGCAGCCAATGCATTTGTAATTAAATACACATTATTTGCGTATCCATAACTACCAAGTGTTACAATCACATTATTAGGGTTATTCTGGTCAACAGAGATGCTCAACACATCTCTATTACTCATATTACCCAGCTTAGCTTCTTTAACTACACAATTTGGGTTTGGCCTTTGTTTCCCGCCATGAATAGAAAATACGGCTCCATTAGAAGTGTCGGTTATTGCATTAAGATTCGAGAACCTATAAACCCCACCACTTTGCGTACCAACAAAAAGGGCATCTCCGTCAGGTGACCATGCCATGCAATGTACAGGCCCTTCGGTAGCGCTGAATCCATTAAGCGGACTACCTATCGGCATCCATATTATAGCATCGGAAAAGTCTATGGCACGCATATTCAGCCATATACCGTTTGTACCGTTAAAACCGGTTGCAATCCTCGACTGTACCCTATTCTGAACCTTGAAAGTATCTTTTGTGTTTGCCACAGTCATTATATAAGGGTAAGTAAGCCCGCCATTAGGTGTATGCGGATAAATGGTATCGCCCGGTTTATAAAGACTGTCACCGTAAAACCATATTGAATCGGCTGTATTTAAATCATATGAGCTTTCCCACAATGCAATAGGGTCAACAAAACAGCCACTTCCCTCGAACGTATTTAATATGCTATCATAAGCATTGCCAGGTGAACCCAGGCCAATTAAATTTGCAGAACGCGATAAACTATTATTATCGAAAGAAACGAAATATGCATTTGGATTTATATATGATATAACTCCTTGACCTCCGTCACCACCGCTTAAATCAACCGCATCTCCTATATTAAGATCAGTACTGCTTGGCCCCGGTATATAAGGAGAGCCATTGTCTTGTGTACCGCCACCTGCTCCGGCTATATCATTTGGAAGCGGGTATGGGCCAAAAGCAATAGCATAGTATTGTGTAACATCATAGTTACGATTCATTGGAGCCCAGTCAATGCCATTGTTTACACTTTTAAATATACCACCATCACAACCTACATAAACTACATTAGGGCTATTCGGGTCAAATACAATAGCATGTTCATCAGGATGGATTGATGTTGGAGAATATGGCCAGCCATAATATGATGTAAGGCTTGTCCATCCGCCAAGTGTATCGGAAAGAGATGTTCCCTGCCATGCCCATAACGTTGTTCCACCAAACAATGCTCTTGCTTCATTCTTAGGGTCCACACCTACTGTGTTATCATAATCACCCTGGTTACCTCCACCTACGCCATACGGGTTAAAAGCTGTGCTGCCACCCGGCGCAATACAATACCAGTATCCGCCATAACCGCTGCTAACAGCGCTTTTAGTCATGTATTCACCTATCAAAGCTCCAGTACTATTAACAACCGAAGCGTAAACCCGCTCATGGTCCTCAGGAGATATTGCAAACTCAATCCTATAACTATTAGGTAAAAGACCTGCACCCGATGATTTCATCTTGGTAAAGCTTGTAGTTCCTGAACTGGTAGGGTATGCATAATAACCAATTCCATTTAATGATATTACCACCACACTTGCATCGGCAGATATTTTAACATCAAGACAATCTCCTGAAATTGCTTTTGTCCATGTATTACCTCCGTCTGTACTCACAAATAAACCAGTATTAGTACCTGCATAAACAACACTTGGGTTATTCGACTGTATGGCTATTCTGTTAACATAAGCCCATGCCACTCCATCGTTATTACTAATAGTTGGTTTGGTAGATGCAAGCAACGAAAAAGTAGCTCCATCGTCAGTAGATTTAAATATACCACCTCCCAAAATACCTGTACTAAATCCTTCGCCCTGGTAGTATAATGAAAAGCCTTCACCCGTACCATAATAAATATTGCCATTTATATCCTGGGCTATACACGACACACATATATTAGACGCAGTGTCGTTGATATAGGTCCACGTTTGTCCGGCATTGGTCGATTTCCACAAACCACCCGATACACCACCTGCAAAAAGGGTATTTCCGCTATTATCACGATTATCTACCAATATCGCTCTTGTTCTTCCACCAATATTGTTTGGCCCCATGTTACTCCATGTTAGGCCCAGGTTCGACATCATTTTCTTGGTTGCGTTGCCTTTCTTTATAGCCTGGTCAACAGCAAGCATCGATTTATAATCCATACTATCCGTAGCTGCATTTCTGCGGGCAGTAAAAAAGTATTTTGCCATACCGGCAGCATCAGCATCTTCTTTATTAGCCTTTATAGCCGAAGAGTACTGCCTGGTTTGAGATTGATGACACATAAATATT
>DATHOD010000234.1:0-2420 GCA_035485295.1 Bacteroidia bacterium | reverse complement strand
GAAGTTTTTCACAATATTATTTTTGATTGTTAGATCTTCACTTGTTTTTGCACAGCAGGATAGCGGCTTTACAAATAAATCTGAAGCAAAAAACTTAATAGTAAATGGTCTGAAAGAGGGTAAGTGGATTGAACATTTAACTATTGATGATTCAGTAGTCTCAGAATCTTATCCCTATTACTACTATTACAGACTTGCTATTTATAAAGCTAGTAAGCTTTCTGGTATTACTTGGCAATATACAAAGGATGGTTTATTAACCGTTGAAGCTAATTATATTGAAGGTAAATTAAATGGTTTATACAAATTCTTTTGGTCGGATGGAAAATTGCGTAATGCAACTCCGTACAGAAATGATACTATAAATGGATTAGTAAAGGAATACTATGAAAGTGGGAATTTGAAAATTGAAACTCCTTATACTATTGGCAAAAAGAATGGTATTCAAAAAGCTTATGCCGATAGCGGAGATTCTTACTGTGAAATACCTTATGTTAATGGCAAACTGGATGGAATAGAAAAATGCTATATTAATGGTAAGCTCTTTACCGAAACACCTTATAGTATAGGTGAATTAAATGGAATTATAAAAACATATACCGATAGCGGAAAGCTATATGCAGAGATGCCCTATGTTAAAGGAAAAGTAAATGGAGTAGGAAAAAGATATCATATTAATGGAAACATAGAAGTTGAAAGCCCTTACATTGATGGGGTTGAAAACGGAATAGAAAAATGGTATTATGACAATGGGAAAATACAACGAACTATTATATACAATAATGGAACTGTTGGTAAAACTACAGACTACGATCAAAACGGAAACGAGATTAAATAATTTATGGCAAAAGAAAATGTAGTGATTATTGGTGCAGGTGCAGCAGGACTTATGGCAGCACTCACACTTAGCAGAGATGGGTATAAGGTTACAGTTATAGAAGCTGAAAACCGTGTAGGTGGCAGAATATTTACACTGCATAACGATTCATTTAAGATGCCCATAGAATTAGGTGCTGAGTTCATTCATGGTGATTTACCTGTAACTATAAACTTGCTGGAAGAAGCAGGAATACCTTATGAAGAAACAGGTGGCTCTTTTTGGAATGCACAACGCGGACAATTAAAACAGGGCTTTGCTTCTATACCCGACATGAAATTGCTGGAAGAAAAACTAAAAGCATTACAGGAAGATATGAGCATTGACAATTTCCTGGAAAGGCATTTTAGTGAAGACAAATACACTATGCTGAGCAGTTTTGTTCGCAGCTTCTCACAAGGCTACGATGCAGCAGACACAAGCCGTGCCAGCACATTCTCTTTCAGGAGTGAATGGCTGAAGGATGACGAAGAATCACAATACCGTATACAGGATGGTTATGGTAAACTGATAGACTACCTGGCAAAAAAGTGTAAGGATATCGGCTGCAATATTGTTCTATCAAAAGCAGTAACTGAAATAAAGTGGAGCAAGAATAGTGTTGAAGTAATTACAGAAGATGAAAACTCTTACAATGCAGAAAAAGTAATTGTAACTATTCCGGTAGGATTATTGCAAGCACCTGCAGGCACTGAAGGTGCGCTTACATTCACTCCACCCATTCCTGAAAAGATGAAAGCTATTGAAGCAATAGGATTTGGTGCGGTTATAAAACTGGTATTGCAATTCAAAACATCTTTCTGGAAAGAACAGAAAATGGTGGACAGGTTTGGCGAGAACATTAAATACCTGGGGTTCCTGGTATCTGACTCCCCTATTCCAACCTGGTGGACACAAATGCCCGATGATGTACCTGTACTGACTGGCTGGCTTGGCGGACCAAAAGCTAAAGAGCTTAATTCATATTACGATGAAGACATTTTGCATTTGGCATTCAATTCACTTGGGCATATATTTGGAATTAAAGTAGAGACATTAAAAGAAGAGCTGGAAGCATCTTACATAATTAATTGGGCCAATGAACCATTTTCATTAGGTGGTTATTCGTACGCAACGGTTGAGGGAGTGAAATATCAAAAGAATATTAATGCCCCTATTGAAAACACTATCTTTTTTGCAGGGGAAGGCTTTCATACAGACGCTGAAATTGGCACCGTAGAAGCCGCTTTAGCCAGTGGATTAAATACGGCGAAAGAAATCTTATCATCGCATAATTAAAGCGCTTTCCTAAGTTCGTTTCCCTTAACATACCTGCGAAGCAAGCATGAGTTCAATTAAAATTATTAGCCGCACGAATAAAAGAACCAAAAGGTCAAGACAGCCGAATGTAATCTTGGCTCTGTCGCCAAGACCGTGTTATTCCGCCTTGTCTTTATAACACTTTACACCGCCTGCCATTTTAATACCGCTATAAACAAAGGCTCCCTCACCTCTTGGGGAGAGGGCTGGGGTGAGGGTCGTTTGAATACAGTCAAAGAAATAT
>DATHOD010000233.1:0-41745 GCA_035485295.1 Bacteroidia bacterium | reverse complement strand
AAGAAATAAACCCAATACCAATCCTGAATAAATTAGCCTGTCGCCGGAGAAGTCGTTATTCTTTAGTAGTTCAAGAGGGGTAATTGCTATACCTATATACGCAGCGAATGTGGTTATAGCCATTGATAATACACCAAGATGGTCGAAGTAATATGCCGCAGCAAAGAACACAAGAGCCGGTATTAATGCTGCCAGGTCATCATAGTTACCAAATACAGTATATTGAAATTGCAGGTATCCGACGAAAGAAACGAATGTTAGGCAACCAAATAGTAAAGTATAATCGAACATAATACCAGGCGACTCTACTTTATTGTTTGAATAAGGTATGCTCTTACGAATACAATACACAAAGCAGCCAGTGGATATTGCTGCAATGAACAAAATTATTGCCATGTGGCCAATACTATCTATATTCTTGTAAATAAGCACCCCTAGCCCACTGCTCAACAGTAATACCCCTGCATATAACAAGGTTTTAAGTTCAAAGTTGAGTGAAAACAATGCAGATGAGCGGCTAACATCTATCTTCTTATAAGATGCTTCACTGATAGTATTATCAGCTAAAAGGCTTGCGGCAATTTCTTTATCGTTCAATTTGAGTGCTTATTGATTGTAAATATAAGAAACACCTCTGTCTTTAAGGGTTTGTTTATGAAATAAAGCCCTGATAATGAAAAGGAAAAATAATTAGTTTTGTTTGAATTAATAACACACACCATGACAGACAACCTGAATGATATAATGAACACACCTCCTGAAAAAAGGAAAACAGGTATGCCTAAATGGCTTATTATATGGATAGTTGTAGCATCAGTTGCGTTGCTTGGTATTGGTAATTATGCTTACAGGTTTTTTAGCAGTAAGCCTGTCATGGATGCATTAAATGCTGGTAAACTTCCTTATGCAACAACCACAGACTGGACGAAAGCAACGTACGGAGTATACGGACTAAGTGTTGAAACGCCTAAGAAGGTATTGCCGGGTAGTTTAAACCTGCCCGATGATGTAAAGAAATATATTGACAGGATGGATATTTTCCAGTCTGACTCGGCTAACGGACTGAACATTCAAATTGTAAGCGCTAAATATGCCGCTATTGTTGGCCAGGGTAATTTACAAGGTGCAGCCAATGGCGCAGCAGCTAAAATGCAAGCTATTGACGGTGTATCAGATTTCATCTCTAGTGATGAACATGTTATCACAAAGGACAGTATACCAGGCATAATACAATCAGGAAAATATAAGTACGGCGGAGCTACCGATTTTGAGTTTATTGACGCTATGTATTTAAAAGGCCTATTATATTGGCAGGTAGTAGTAGTATATATGAGTAAAGATGATGCAAGCAGGCAAATTGCCAAAAGAGTGGTGAATTCTATAGAAATTGAGATTCCGCAGTAACCTGCAGTCCATACCAAATGGGCATTTTATTTATTTTCTCATAAAATATTTTGCATCTTACTATAAATACTATATTTGCACTCTCATTTTTGGGAGCTTAGCTCAGCTGGTTCAGAGCATCTGCCTTACAAGCAGAGGGTCACAGGTTCGAACCCTGTAGCTCCCACTCCAATGGAATAAAGGGTTTAGGCTTAAATGCTTAAGCCCTATTTTTTTTGAAAGTACAAGCACTTCCTAAAATATAGATACTAAATTTTTAAGGCAATTAACCATTCATAATTACAAAAGTGACAAGCTTAAATCAAGGGAGTGTTATACTTCGGTGGAATTAACTTATACAATTTACAGTTGATTTCTGAGAGATCACAGATAATAAGGATAAAAGCTTCATTAATAAAGGGATATAGTATTACTTAATAAGTAATTACTTGCTCCTCACTATTTACAACCGAGTCATTCACCTACTATGCTCTTAAAAATTAAACTTCAGCATACCAAATACTGCTGATAAATTATCGTCGTTAAAGAGTTGAAGGCTGCCAAAAAGATCTACCGTGCCTAGATATACTTCCCAATGGTGTTTAAAGAATGCACAGTCAAGCCCTAAAGGCATTGATATACCATAACCCTCTGTAGTTGCCAATCCGGTGCAGACAGTTAAGAATTTTAATGTGGATATTTGAGCACCTATAGCATAGTATGGGCCAATTAGGTTTCCCGGCACATTATTAAGCCTCATTACAAAATCAGATGAGAATAAAAAGTGAGAGTTAAGCTTATAACTTGCCCCCAATCTTAACTTTTCCGGTAATGTTGTTGTGTAGTCTGGTGCGGGTTCTGTTTTCCCTGCCATCGACCCATCTTGCATGCTTCCTATAAAACCGCCAATGTCAGTTATATTACCAACAATTCCAGAAGGCGTATACACTGTAGACTTTTGCACATTGGTCCATGTTATAGAACCAAGATTAGTAACTGACATTCCAAATTTCCAGCGATTATAACTAGCGCTTGCCCCAAATTCAACTGAAGAGCCTTTTCCATTATTTGGGAAAATTGGAAATGTTTGAGGATAGTTATTTTCTAAGGTATATGTAGCAGTCATGCCATTATTGGTTACTACTCCATTAATGTCGGCAAGTCCACCTAAGAAACTATATCCTGCCCCAACATATAAGCCATTAATAGTTTTATCATCCGCATCAAATGAGTAAGTGTTAGCGGCCCCGTCATCTCCACCACCAAAACTCAATATCTTCATACCATAATCTATATTCAATTCCCTGTAATGTGAGTAATGTATATATGATCCCTGCATATTGGTCATTAAGTCAGAATAGTCCAGTATGTAATTATTACCGTTCGTAAATACCTGCGAGCCATCAGGGCCTACAAATCCTGTACCATACACCTTGTCACGTAAACTTATTCCCACACAGCCTAATTTAGGAATGCGAAAAGAAAAAGCCAGCCAGTTTACATCTGCATATGCAAGCAAGCCGTTATTTGCACCTAATATTTCCTCCCAATTATTAGCTTTTGAATCTTGTGATGGCGCAAATAAGGAATTGTATACTGAAGCATAACTTATTCCTGCTGACTGGCCACTGAAACCAAGATCAGCTATGGTGAATGAAACAGTCTGGTTATTATTCCAGCCCAGGTTAGCCGGGTTAATGCCTATGGCTTCCCAGTTATATGCTGTGGCTTCAATTGCACCGGTTTTAGATGCTGCCAATGGTGCATAAAGTTGCAATTGTGCCCATGAAAACATGGGGAAACAAAGCATGCACAAAATAGATAAGTAGTTTTTTTTCATGAGTTAAATGTATGTATTTTCAACAAGAAGTTATTTTATGTTTTCGATTAAAATGGTCTTTAGGCGGTTGAACAGAGTTAAACTGCTGATATACTTCATAAAAAAGCTTATTTTTAACTCATATTTACCTACCATGAGAAAAATCACATTTATTCTTTTAGTCATTTTAGCCCTACCTCTTTATATGGAGGCGCAGCTAAATTTCGTATTCCCCGTAGGTACTGCCAGAGGTGGTGCAATGACAGCGCTTTCAAGCGATTGGGAATCTATTGCGGTAAGCCCTTCTAACCTGGGCTGGGACGAAAATCATAAGATATCATTCACTCTTGTAAACTTTGGAATTAGTGCCCAGGCTGATCAATTAACTATTCCTAATATTAAAAAGATAGTTAACAATAACGATACTGCTTTACTTGAACAAATACTATCTTCTCATGGTGGGCTTAACTTATATGCTAATATGATATGGGCAGCCTTCTCAGTTAAAATACCTAAAATAGGCGGGTTTGCTTTTTCGGTAAGTGACAGGGCCTATGGTAATATATTTATCTCGCCTAATGTAACTTCAACACAAGATTTTGATGCCGCTTTTGCAGCCGTCGCCAGTACAGCATTCACACCTCAAAATGCACAAAAATTTAACAGCAATGTAAATGTAAATGGTGCTGACTCTTTGATGAAGCTTATTAATCTTTTAAATTCATTTAATACAACCCATGTTTCATTATACGAATACCGGGAAATAAACCTTGACTATGGAAGGCACTTGTTTACTATTGGTGACGATAGTTCAGGCTTCAGGTTTTATGGTGGTGTTGGACTTAAATACCTGATTGGTCTTGCCGATATACATGGCGAATTTGATAATTATAAAGTTGCGGCAGATTATGCAGTTGACAATAGCGGTAACTTCTCTCCATTCGGTTCCGGTGCACCTGGGCATGGTGTAGGTATGGATATTGGAGCAAGCATGGCGTATAAAAAATGGAAATTTGCTGTATCGGCAACAGATATAGGTTCAATTAACTGGACCGGCACCCACTCTACTTTAAGTGACAGCACTGTTGCCCAAAGAATTATTCAAAACAGGAAAGATTCAAATAATAGCAACAATATAGGCAGCTATATACAAAGTAATTCGGAAACCTTTGAAACTATATTACCCGCAAAATTAAGATTTGGTGCGGCTTACAAGGTTAATAAATATTTGACCCTTGCATCGGATATTATTATGCCTTTAAATAATGAAGTGGGTAACCTGGAAGGAACATATTATTCAATTGCAGGCCATTTAAGGATAGGTAAGCTATTAACCTTAGATGCGGGCCTTGCATCGGCAAGATACTATGGCGTTGTATTGCCTGCCGGTATTGCATTTGGAAATAGAATTCAGATTTACTTTGGTGTAAATGATGTACTTACATTCCTGGGTAAAACTGAGAACACCGACGTATCTGCCGCTTTCGGGCTAATAAGAGTTAACCTATAAACTCAAATACGGGTTTAATTAACCACTACTTTTGTTCTGGAAGTAATGTTGCCTTGTTGTAAGGTTAACATATATACTCCTTTTGCTAGTCCTGCTATATTGAGTATATGGGTATTGTTACCTACTTCAGCCTTATCGTCTTCTGACAAAACAACTCTTCCAAAAATATCAATCATGCGTATTGTAGAATTCCCACTTACTGAAGACTTAAATGTAAGTGTAACTTGTTCTTGCGCCGGATTAGGATATACCTGAATACTGCTTCGCATATCTGCGACAGTTTGAATACCCGAAACACAAGGCGTATATACAAAAGAAACGGAATCAGAACTAATACCGTTTGCAATAACTACAAGCCAATAAACACCAGCGGAAGTAAAAGCCGGTACAGTAAATTGAGCCGTATCGAGCAATGAACCTGTCTGCACTGCTATCCTATTCCAATTCGTAGTACGATCATAAACTACAGTATTCCCTTTTCTCATACGTACTATTGGATAGTTAGAGAACATCTGCCAATCGTCTCCGTAATCACCACCCTGAGAAATACCATTGAACAATGTACCTGTAATGGTATATGTGCAGCCATTTTGGGTAATATTACTTATAGTGGGTTTACCTGCAGGAAGTGGTTTTCCAACAGGTTTGTATATATAATATCTGGATGTATATTGGTTGGCATACAACACGGTGCCGTCAGGCAAGTCAAGTAAATTCGAAACAAAGCAAGGAGCGCTTATAGTATCTATTCCACCCGGGCCATGTATTAACTTTATAGAATCGGTTGTATAATCAAATTCAAAAAAAGACATGGGTGAAGGGAAATAGTTATCGGGTGCATAGGGCTTGGGAGAGGCAGTAAAAAGTATCTTGCCATTAGGCATCATAGCACCCGGCGCGTCGGCTGTGCTATATCCATTAGGCACATCAGGGCCTGCAGCCCATGTTCCGGGGCTGGCGGTACCTGTGGGTGTATAATATGCAGTGTGCCCTGTCGCCCCCATAAAAAAACCTCTTCCATCAGGAAGCAATAAGCTAGGGCCTGCTTCATATGCAATAGGGTCATAAATTGAATCAGGGACAGCACCGTCTGCAATCCATTTCTGTAATGATGGTATATAGCGTTCTGAACTCTTGTATGGCCAATCAATAAATAAAATACTATTATCGGCAAGCATCAGCCATGATGTCTCGGCATGCATGCCCTTGCAAACGGCTACGCTACCCCATTTGTTAGCAACAGGGTCAAAAATAATAGTACTGTCAGCACTATATGTACCTACTATTGCTTCCAGCACTTTTCCATCCGGTAACAATTCAGAATTGGCATCACCAATATATCCTTTAAAGTGTGGCGCTTCAGTCCATGAATCCGTTAATGGGTTATATATTTCAGCAGAGTCGCTTCCTGTACCATATTCTCCACCTGCTACATATACTCGACCATCTCTAAGCACCTGGGAAGAAAAATAAAGGCGAGTATCATTCATGGGAGAAGCGGGTGTCCAGGTACCATTTATATAACTGCCGTTACTATCAGGAATAAGCAGATCCCAAACATTTCCATAAGCGTCAGGCCCGGTAGCTGTTTTCACCATTACTGTACCATCAGTAAGCAAAAGCATTACTCCTTCATTCGAGTCAAAAGGCATAGTAGTTAATTCTGTCCAAGTGCCTTGTTGGGCTTTTACAGGAGAATTAAGGAAAGCTATAAACACAAAAAAAATAGCAATGCAGCCTGTAAACTTTTTAGGTAATGATAATTTCATGTGTTGGTAATTGAATTGTATAAATGCCTGTGGTATGTGCCCTCTATACAAATATACCAGAATACTTATTAAGTAAGCTTCTCAATAAGTACAACAGGTATCAGTGTTGCAATCAACCCTAGAAGTACACTGCCGAATATATATACAAAGAATTGTGTTGTATGCCCTTCGCGCATAAGGCTAATACCCTGGTAAGAGAATGCAGAGAATGTAGTATATCCACCACAAATACCTGTTGCAAGAAATGCACGCCACTCGGGTGCTACGTTAAATTTATCTGTTAGAGCATAAATTAGACCAATGGCAAAACAGCCTGTAACATTCACAACAAGTGTACCATAAGGAAAATGTGATGGGATAAAACGTGCTTCAATAGCATCAGTAAGAAGAAACCTGAAAATGCTGCCTATGGCTCCCCCAATTCCTACAATAGAAATAGCTTTTAACATAGTAATAAGTTTTAGGTAGGCGTTATCAGCTTTTGAAGGCGGTTAAGGGCAAACACCATTGCCACTGTGAACAAATGTACAAAAAATAACTCATCCCCAACCCTTCTCTAACAATTAGAATTAGGCTATTTGGGTTTTCTAATCATTGTTGAATCTCTTATCGTTACATTAGGGGCTACATATTCCGAATCCACTTTACCATCCTCCTTATAGCTTGTACTTACTAATACCTTCCCATCCTTAAGCATTCTCCACAACTTGAGTTTCCCATCTAAATAGAATTCATGGTAGTTACCATCTAATGTATCATTCTTATAAAACCCCTCCCTCTCTATGCTCCCATTTGTATAGAAGTTCTTCACTACCCCATTTCGAAGACCATTATCAAATGAAAGTGTTGCTAAAACATGGCCATTAGAATCGTAATATTGCCAATCACTTTCAGCCTTGCCAAAAAAATAAGCCCCTTTCTCATTTATGGTGCCATTGTGATAATAAGATATATACAATCCGATTAATTGTCCACCCTTATAAATTACTCTTTTACTCAATTTACCATCAGTATAATACCATAACCAGAGATTAGATTGCTTACCATCAATATAATATCCATTGTATTCTATAACCCCATTTTCATACCAACCTTTCCATTGTCCTTCACGATGTCCATCCAAGGTTATTCCACTATCTTTTTTTTCTCCACTAGGATAATAACTAATGTTCGATTTATTATTACAAGAATACAGTGTTGATATATATAATAAAACAATGATTATTGGACTGCTCCGTTTATTAAACATGTTATTTAGATTTGGGAAGGAGTCCTGAAAGCCATGTATCAATAGCCTGATTAAACACCACAGGATACAAATTGTGATTGAACCCTTTACTCGAGAATACTTTGCTCAATGCATCTTTCAAAGAGAAATTGCTTTGCTTAAACCAGATGGCAATATTGTACGCTTCTAAACGCATGGCGAGATATTCCTGTTCGGTTTGTCCCGGGGTGGGAATAAACAATGCCCGCTTCCCTCCTATTACAGCCAAGTCCATAAGTGTAGAATAACCGGGACGGCTAAGGATGGTTTTACTGGTCATTATCTTTTCAAACAGAGATGCATCGTTAAGGTGTGGTACCATATCTACATTCTCCATCGGGCTTACAACATCTTTATTCCCCGGTAGCCCTTGCACTATAAGTGCTTTTACGTATGGTAATGTTGCAAGTTCATTTATTATTTTCTTTTCCAACACAGTACGTTGTGGCTCAGGCCCAGACAACAATACAAGCAGATCATATTTCATATCCTTCGCCCCTGTTGCAATACCGAATCGTGATAAGGGCCCGATATATTTCGCCTGCATTCCTTCAGGCAATGGGTGTGATAAATTGCCGGAAAGATTATCCTCGCCTTCATTATCGGGTATCCAGCATTCTGTGAATTTTTTTACAAATCCTGCAACTTTATCGCTAAAATATTTGCTACCAATGGCAGCTTGTATATTAGCCTGGTGGGTAATGAATACTGTTGGCACTAAATCAGAATATAACCCGTAACGGTTATCTGAAATAACAGCATCAATGTTCTTTTCCTTAATTATCTTCTGCAGTTCCTTGTGTTCTCTTTTTATGGCTGACATTATTTTAGGTATCTGCAAAAATATTTTAGCTGATACCGGAAGGAAATGCGAATACTTTACTCTATATCCTTTAAGCGGAACCGATTCAATACCCGGGAAATGTTCTTGTAACAAAGTTAAGGGCGCACCATCAGCAGCTAATACCACATCAGCGCCTTTGCTTTGCAAATGGCGTATTATAGGCACACATCGTGTAGCATGGCCAAGGCCCCAATCGAGCGGAGAAACAAGAATTCTCAATTTTATTAAATATTAAGGCTGCAAATTTAAAAGGAATGTGCAGATATTTATCAAACCCTTATTCCGATTATTAACACATCATCAATCCTCCTAAGGCGGATTTCCCCACTTGGATCTAAATTCTTATGCCTATTATTAGTACATCGTCAACCTGTTCAAGATTGCCTTTCCAGCTTTCAAATGACTCGTCCAGTATCTTCTTTTGTTCCGCCATTGGCCTAAGGGCATTAGCAGTAAGCAGCTCCTGTAGTTTCTTATACTTGAATTTCTTTCCCTTGGCCCCGCCAAACTGGTCAGCATAACCATCGGTGAAGAGATACACGCAATCTCCTTTAACCAGATTAATATCGTGTAAAGTGAATGGCTTTTCTTCTCCGTGCTGAATACCCACCGGCATTTTATCGGGTGCTAGTTCTATTAACTCGGCCCCGCCCCGGATAATCCACACCGTATTATTGGCACAGGCAGCATGGAGCATTTTATTTTTCACATCCAATGCAATCAAGGTACAGTCCATTCCATCTTTGGTTTCTGACTTGCCATCAGGGTTCAATGCTTTTATAACATTTGAACGTATATCATTCAATATAAGATCGGGCTTGGTGATATGCCTTTCGATAATAGATTCATTCAGCATAGATATATTCAGTAATGACATGAAAGCACCCGGCACTCCATGTCCTGTGCAATCGCAACAAGCTAAGTAAAATACGGCCCCTCCTAAATCATCCCCTATAGGGAGGACTTTATTGTCATTATCCCTTCCCACAGTGGAGGGCTTGGGTGGGGCAGCAAACGCCCAATAAAAATCACCGCTTACAATATCGCGTGGTTTAAACAGAATAAAATATTCATCCAGGTATTTTCCAATATAATCCTCGGTAGTAATTAATGCACGTTGAATGCGTGAGGCATAACGGATACTTGCTGTAATATCGCTGTTCTTTTCATCTACAATGGCTTTCTGCTGTTCTACAAGGCTCTTTTGTTGCTCTACTTCCTTCTTTTGTACTTCAATCACATCTTTCTGTTTGCGTGTAACCCGAAGCGCCCTGAATACAATAACTGCAATAATGGCTACAGCTAAAGCAATTGCTGCCACAAATAGTATCACTAATTTTTGTTTCTTGCTTTCTTCACTAGCAATAGCAGATTTCTTATCATCATCAGCCTGTTGCAAAACCAATTGTTTGTCAAAATCTGCCTTTGCTTCAAGCCTACCTATTTGCTTGCTTTTATCCTCATTCATCATCGAGTCCTTTATAGAGGTATATTTCTTATAATATGTATAAGCATCTTGCCAGCGCCCCATTTTGCTATATATTTCACTTAATGCGTTGCTGTTTTCACGGGCAACAAATAAATAATGTGTAGAATCGGCAAATGCAAGCGATTGCAAATAATACTTCTCCGCTTCTTTGTAATTATTCAGATTGCCATAGGCACTGCCTATATTCCCCATATTAATGGCCACCTGATCCAAGCGCCCGAGTTCTTTATTTACCTCTAGCGCTTTTAAGCCAAAATCAAGTGCCTTTTTATAATCGTGTTCATCTTCATATATACCGCCAATGTTTCCAATATTTCTGGCTATTTCGCTTTTGCTTCCAATTTCTTCAGCCAATTCAAGTGCCTGCATATCATATTTCCTTGCCATGGCAGTATCATGAATAGATTGATAGACATTACCAATATTTGAAATGTTCTTTAATGCATTTAGCTTATCACCCACTTCATCGTAAAGCTTATATGCCTTTTCAAAGTATTCAAGGGCTTTTGCATTATCTCCATTCGACTCGTATACAACACCAATATTAGCTGTAGCTACCACTGTTAACCTTTTAGCTTTTATTTCTTCGGCAATGGCTAATGCTTTGAAATTATAATCAAGTGAACGTGGATAATCTCCTTGTTCTTCATATAGCAGCCCAATATTTATGTAGTTACGGGCAATACCTTTCTTATCGCCAAGCTCCTGTTTTATTTTTAAGGCTTTTGT
The DNA here is from genome assembly GCA_035485295.1 of Bacteroidia bacterium. GTDB lineage: Bacteria > Bacteroidota > Bacteroidia > JABEUT01 > JABEUT01 > JABEUT01. Next base: position 30,935 of record DATHOD010000233.1, on the reverse strand, counting down.
GTAAAATTCTAACGCTTTGGGAATATTGCTTTCATCATCGTACACTATACCAATAGTTCCTTCTATAAAAGCAATTACATCTTTATTCTTAATCTTCTCAGCAATGTCCAATGCTTTAAAGCCATATTCAAGAGCTTTCGTGAAATCGCTCTGGGCATCATATGCTATAGCCAAATTGCCATAGGCATTGGCCTCTCCTTTTTCGTCACTTATTTTTAATGAAAGTGCTATAGCCTTATTACCATTGTCTAAGGATTTATTTATATCACCTGTTTGTGAGTACAACAGGCATAAACTGCTAAGGTGATTTACTTTACCGGTATCATCCTTGTCATTGCTAAGTAAAGTATTTAATGAATCTACTACACGCTGCTGTGCAGATGCAAGAGAAACAAAAAGACTCAGAAATGTAAAGCAGAGTGTAATTTTCCTCATAAAGAATGAAAGACTAAACAAGGGATAAAGATAAAAATAGAAAGGCTTCTATTTATAAAACAGCCACTTACCTAGTTCTTTATAGGTAATTTTCTTACCGTACATAAGTAATCCTACACGGTAAATGCGGCCTGCAAGCCAGATGGTTCCGAAAATGGAAAGGATAAGAACTGACATAGATAAAAGCAATTGCCATACCGGTAATCCAAAAGGCACACGGGCCATCATGGCAACAGGAGATGTAAATGGAATGAGTGAGAACCAGAATGCGATACCACTATGTGGATCGCGAATAATGTTTTGCATTACTATAATAGAAAGTATCAAGGGAGCAGTTACCGGCATTATAAATTGTTGCGTCTCCGTTTCCTGGTCGACGGCGGAACCTATGGCTGCAAACAATGAGCTATATAACAAGTAGCCTCCGAGGAAATAAAACAAAAAGCAACCAATAACTAGCACCCAGTTGGTAGAACGTAAGGACTCATCAATACTATCTAACTTGCTCATGGCCTCATCTTTCGAGATACCCCTATGTGCCATCATTTGCTGTGCTTGTTGTGGCATACCCTTTTTCATGGTCTGCTCGGTAGTAATTGCATTTTGCGGACTTACTTCCTGCTTTTGCAAATAACTAGAACCAAAACTAAATACAGCTATTGAAATAATTACCCAGATAAGGAACTGGGTTAATCCTACAAGCCCTACCCCAATTACCTTTCCCATCATTAGCTGGAATGGTTTAACCGAAGAGATTATAATTTCTACTATACGGTTTATCTTCTCTTCCATTACCCCACGCATTACCTGCACTGAATAAAGGAAAATGAAAATGTAAATAAGGAATGAACTTGCATAACCCAATACCATATTATAGTCAGTATCGGTAATAGCGTTGTTAACTGTATTGTCAATCTTTACGTTTGTCTTTACTGCTTCTACAATATTCGGATCGAGGTTCTGCTTTTGCAGCTTCATGCGCTCTATAATATTGTTCATCTGTGTCTCTATCTCCGAAAGCACATTATCACCCGGATCGGTTTTGGAATAGAGCATTAACTGTATATCGGTTGCAATAGCAGAGCTTGGCGGAATAAACAAAACTGAAACTTTAGAAGAATCTTTAAATATGCTTCTTACCTGGCTTGAATCGAAATTGCAATACCCATAATCGTACCGAACATATTGACCGCTTTTTAATACTCCGCAAAAAACGTGTGTGGCGTCTACTACCACTACCCTACGAACCTGTCCGCCTGTGTTTGCAAGTACTATAGGAGCGAAAATAAGAATGGCAAAAAGCAATGGACCAAGTATGGTCATTACAAGGAATGACTTCTTCCTTACACGGGTAGTATATTCACGCTTTATGATAAGGCCTATCTTACTCATGCTTTATTCGTTGTCATTCTGCCTTGTACAGCGGCAATAAATATTTCGTTCATAGAAGGTAAAATCTCTGAAAAACCGCAAACGGTAGCTGCCGGAAGTATTGCCCTAATTAAATCATTGGAGCTTTTCACTTCAGGTATCTTAACCCTTGCCACATTCATATTAGTCTCGTTCTTCAGGCTAATTAAATCATATTGCCCGCTTAGTGCAGATTTAAATACGTCATCACTTCCCTGGAACATTATTTCCCAAACATGTTCTTTATACTGGTGCTTCAAATCCATTACACCGCCTTCTAATACTGCTTTTGAATTATTGATGAGGGTTATGTAATTACACAATTCCTCAACCGATGCCATATTATGCGAAGAAAGGACAATAGTTGTTCCCTCTTTGCGCATACGCAACAATTCACCTTTAATTAGTTCTACGTTTATCGGGTCGAATCCGCTAAAAGGTTCATCGAGTATAAGTAAGCGTGGCTGGTGTAATACAGTTACAATAAACTGAACCTTTTGCGCCATACCTTTTGAAAGCTCTTCCACTTTCTTGTCCCACCATCCACCAATTTCAAATTTGGTAAACCACTCTTTCAATCTAAGCTTAGCTTCAGGAGCGGTCATTCCCTTGAGCTGTGCAAGGTATAATGCCTGCTCGCCCACTTTCATTTTCTTGTATAATCCTCTTTCTTCAGGTAAATAGCCTATTTGGGCTATATGCTTTGGTGCAAGTTTTTCATCACCAAAATAAACCTCTCCGCTATCGGGGCCGGTTATCTGGTTTATAATACGTATCATAGATGTTTTACCGGCGCCATTCGGGCCAAGCAAACCATATATGCAACCTTCGGGAACGTTAATGCTCACATCATTAAGGGCCGTATGCCCTGAATAACGCTTAACGATATTTTTTGCAGTAATAAGATTAGCCATTGAAAATATCGAATATTGAATACTGAATATTGAATTTCAAAGTTCTAATACCGATATCCATAATGTTTCCTTTCATTATTCTATTATGCTGTTTCAATACACTTGTTAAAAGTAGCAATTAATTAAACAACTATAATTCCTGCTATTTACTTCAGCGTTGAATATTCAGGGTTTAATATTGGTTATTCGAAGATCTCTTTTATACGCTCTATGAAACTTTTATCCTTCTTACCCGGTTTTGGGGTGAAGCTTTGTGATTTGCGCAGATTGTCCAATATCTTCTTTTCCTCTGAATTAAGGTTTTGTGGTGTCCATACGTTTACGTTCACCAATATATCTCCTTTGCCATAATGGTTAACCCTTGGAAGCCCTTTTCCTCTCAACCTAAGTATCGTATTTCCTTGTGTACCCGGTTCAATTTTTACCTTGGCTTTGCCATCAAGTGTAGGCACTTCTATAGTTGTGCCCAAGGCAGCATCAACCATACTCAGGTAATGGTCGTAATATAAATTAAGCCCATTGCGCTTCAAATGCTCGTCCTCTATTTCTTCTATCAATATAATAAGGTCGCCAGGAACGCCGCCACGTGGTGCAGCATTACCTTGTCCGCTAACCGATAATTGCATCCCATCTTCAACGCCTGCTGGTATTTTAACCGATACCACATCTTCGCCTAATACCGTTCCCTGTCCGTGGCAAGCCTTGCACTTATCAGTTATGATCTTGCCTTCGCCATTACAGGTTGGGCATGGTGCAGTGGTTTGTATCTGACCAATAAATGTTCTTTGTACACGATTAATATACCCCGATCCATGGCAGTTATCACAGGTTTTAAAGCCAGTGCCTTTTGCTCCGCCGGTGCCTTTACATTCTTTGCAAGACATGTGCTTGCCTACTTTTATCTTTTTATCTGCTCCGTTAGCTATCTCTTGTAAAGTGAGTTTCAGTTTTATGCGAAGGTCGGAACCTCGGTTCACGCGCCTGCCGCCTCCACCTCCCATACCACCACCAAAGCCCTCTCCAAAAATATCTCCAAAGCGGCTGAATATGTCTTCCATATTCATGTGCTGTGCACCACCACCGAAGCCTCCTCCAAATCCGCCCATGCCACCGTCCGATGCTGCACTGCTGCCGACACCTGCATGGCCAAACTGGTCGTAACGCTGACGCTTTGCCTTATCGCCAAGCACTTCGTATGCCTCAGCAGCTTCTTTGAACTTATCTTCTGAAGCCTTATCGCCCGGGTTACGGTCAGGGTGAAATTGCAATGCCTTCTGGCGATAAGCCTTTTTTATCTCATCTTCCGAAGCGCCTTTGCTAACGCCTAATATTTCGTAAAAATCTCTTTTTGCCATAATTTGTTTATTAACTGCCTACCACCACTTTGGCATGGCGAATAACTTTACCATTAAGGGTATATCCTTTCTCAACTACTTCCATTATTTTACCTTTCATATCATCAGTTCCAGCCGGAAGATTCGTAATTGCCTCATGCAGATCGGGGTTAAAAACTTCACCTTTTTCACCCATTGGCGCTACTCCTTTGGCTGTAAGTATCTTATTCATTTTCTGGTAGATAAGCTCCAAACCCTCTTGCAGGGGTTTATGGTCGGCAGCATCTTTATGATGAGCAATTGCCCTCTCCATATCATCAAGCACAGGCAATACGCTTAGTATAACATCTTCACCGCCAGACTTGATCAATTCTATCTTTTCCTTGGCAGTTCTGCGCCTATAATTATCATACTCGGCATAAAGGCGGGTATACTTCTCGTTAATCTCTTTTAGCTTGCTAGCTACATCGTCAACCAGCTTAGCTTCCTCAGCTGCTTCCTGTACTGGCATATCGGCACTTGTATCTGCGTTAACAGACTGTGTATCTTTTTCTTCCGGTGTTTCTGTTTTCTTATGTTCCATAGCTTTTTTATTTCTTAGGGGTGGCAAATATAAATGAAAACCAGCCATTAATCATGGCGTAATTTCATATACCTGAATAATATCAAAAACTATGCCAAAGGAGGGAATAAGTCAGGTTGGCAGGATAATTAGAAGCTAAAACCTATTATTTAATTAACCTCGTTCTTTTTTGTATTCCTTTCTTTATAGGAATCTATAATAGCTTGACCATTACCATACATGATTTCATCTTCAATGTAATAACTGATTTCAAGCGGTTTTAGTTTTGTAATGAAAACATCTAATTGAAAAATCATTATAGATGTAACAAATAGAAAAATTCCTCCAGTTCCAGATTTAACATTTGGATGCTTGTCTTCTAAAAGATATTCATAAAACTTCATAATACTGCATCTATTAGATAGTTCCTTAATTCGATCCTTTATGTTACCATTTTCAAAATTGCAACTATGGATATTATGGGCAAAGGAATTACGAATTTTACGTATTAAATGTAGATCTCGACTATATTTTGAGCTTATAAGTCCTAAGCGAAATGCCATATCTATCTTAGAGCTAAATGTTGATATGGGCGCATTTGCTCTTTCAAATAAATCGTCATCTGCTGCAGGATTAGCAATAAGGAATGATTTTATCAGAACAGTTAGCTTTTCCTCTATCATTGCTGAAACAAGAATTACAGCGGCTCTATCACTTTCTTTATGGAATTCTTCTAGAATGTATTCAAATGAGGAACGATAGCTTAGTGAGTCTTTTTCCATTTTACTTAAATTAAGTATAAATATAATCTCAAAAGTGATGCCAAATAAGGGAATCTTCAGGTTGGCAGGGTTATGCCTTTATTTAAACTTAATGCTTTGAAGAATATCGTTTTTAAAAGTGTAGTATTGATTCACATCATCTACACAGCATTGAATAACCGCAACATTGCAGCCTGTAATCACTTTATCGGGGAAAAAATCGAAAAAGGTATTGAAGAAATCCTTCTTATCCATTCCAACTCTTATACCATTAGCAAGGGTTGCTGACTTCTCATTTATTTCTCCCTTCATTATAAAGTAATCTACTTGTGGAGAAGTCCCCGGATCATTGTTAAAGAGTACTGTTATTTTGTTGGTATTCAGGGTAAGGTCAAAAGTTCCAAATGTAAGTGTATCATGACCTATTTCCATAGCTGTAAAGTCTTTCAATACGCTATGCGATAATGCGGCACTATCTTTTATTCTACCAAAAGGGTAATAAGCGAAATCGGAACTTGAAACAATAAGCAATGTATCATTTGCAAATTTGGTAAAGCAAGTGTCTTTGAAAAAAGGCTTGTATATGAATTTACTATTACTAGAAGAGAAATGAGTACAGCCAAATAAATAGCATATTGCCAATAATAGTAAAGGCCACTTGATTCGCATTCTTTTTGTAATTACTTCTTACCTGCTTTTCCTGCTTGCTTAGGACTTGCAGCATGATGAAAGAAAACAGATTTGCTTATAAATATGTTCTTGAATAAGCCGCCGACAGTACCATTCATATACGCACCAGGATTAATGCTAGATGTAACAACATAACTTGAATCATGTTGGTAGGCATTCAATACAATATTGCCGGTGGTTGCGCTTTCAATCTTTAAAGAATAAATAGGCTTGGTTGCATTGGTATCGAACTTATTTACGAACGTCCCATAGTTCTGTTGAGAAAGGGTTGTAAGCAAAGTCATTGTAGCTAATGAATCTGGTTTTTTACCATCAACTATCCAATCGGTTTTATCGGCAGCAACTATATAACCACTATCAGGGTACATAAAAGTCAATTTGCCCCAGGTTGTTTTATCGCCTGTGACAAGGCTGCGGTCTCTCCATGATTTAAAGTCCTCAGCAATATTCATTGCCAGGAATCCTTCTACACCATATACTTCTTTCTGGTTGCGCAACCTTACACTTGTCATGCCTTTCCGTTCATTAGGCAGGTAGTTAAAGCGGCCCACCATTACATCTACCACGGTATCTTTATCAGTAAGCAATACCAATCGTGTACCTGATGAATCGGTTACATCAAAATCTTTCCAGTGCTGCTCATCATTCGCCGCCAACCTATCCGGGCTTATCTGCTGCAATTGTTTAATAATATAACCTTCCGCTTTCTGGTCTGCACGTGAAGTAACATCACCCTCAGAAACCATCCATACATTGTTTACCTTCTTAAAACTGATGAGCTTACTACCCTTCGTTTTCGGGTAAACCAACATACCATTTATCTTGGCGCTATCTATTTTAGGAATGAGTGCAGTATGGAATGTGTTTCCTCCGTTCTTATTACTTACATATCTGCTTATTGCAAAAGCTACAAGAAGAATACCCAGGATAAGTGCTAATTGTCCGTTGCTGAACTTCTTAATCATAGGTCTCCTCCATTCGTTTGGTACGCACCTTTCTCTTTATCTGCATACGCACTGCACCGTAAATAATTACGAGCAACAGCGGCAATAAGAAGTTAAGGTACTTAAGAAGTATTTTGGTAGAATCTTGTATATCCTTTAATGGAGCAACCTTTATAACCTTTGCGCGCAATTCAATAAGGCCTGTATCATCCGATAGCCAGTCAACTGAGTTAGCCAACAGATTGATATTGTCTTCTTCCTGCTGCATAGCTTGCTGTCCTGTGCCATTGGTCGCAAAATCGCTACAGCCTATAATAACCATTTTAGAATCTTTGTTACCGTCAACTCCACTAAGTGCACCACCAATTATAAGATTACCTAACCTAAATTCATTAGGGTTCCATTGTTTCTGAATTTCGAAAGTAACAGGTGCATCTTCCATTCCCGTTTTATCAGATGTTTCAAGAAGTGGAATGTATTTCACTTTGTTTGTATCGCCTATAAATCCAATAGGTGTAACAAAAGGAAACATAACTGAACTTAAACCTTTTGTAATTGGATGATCAGCAAAATTGCTGATAATAGGCAGATATGGGAATGGAACCTGTGATGTATATGGAATAGTACCGTTAAGTTTTTGTTGCACGTTAATGTTTCCACAATGTGCATCTATAATGAACTTAGGCTTCATTATAATATCGTGGGCAGATAACCATCCCGCCAAACCTGTTTCAATAGCCTTGCCTGAACCTTCTTGTAAATTACCTTGCAAGCCGCTATAGGCAATGGCAATATTTCCGCCACGCTTTAAAAACCTGTCTAATTGGTTAAGCTGACCAAGTTTAAAAGTATCTCTCGGATCAACTAATACCAGTGTTTTATAATTCTCAGGTATTGCTGCTGTATCGGTAAGATTAACGGGTTGAAAGTTGTAGAGTATATTGAGAGTCTGCCCTAATTGCTGCATAGCCTGAATGGGTGGCTCTCCATTGCCCTGCAAAAATCCAACATAGGGCTTCTTATCAATGGTCAGCTTTTTAATACTGGTTGATAAAGTATATTCCATCGGCCCCCCAGGCTGAATAAAAGAAATGATATCGGTCTTATCGCCATACTTAACAATAGCACCCAGGAATGCCTGTTGCTTTTTCATTTCATCCTTTTCTCGCACACTTACCATTACGGGCTGTATGCCATTGCGCATAGCATCCTTTTCTGCTGTGTCACTCTTATTCGGGTTAATGAAGTTGAACACTACTTTATTGCCAGAACGCGCGGCATATTCAGTTAATAATGCTTTAAACTGATTCTTGCCTTCTTCTATCTGAGGAGGCATATTCTCTGAAAAATAAGCAGTAACTGTAACAGGTTGTTTTAAGTTCTTCAGCAGTTCAACCGTAGCAGGGCTAAGCGTATAGCGCTTATCCTTGGTAAAGTCTAAACGGAAGAAATAAGAATAGGACAATACATTAACAACAACAACAATTGCTGCTATCAGTAATACTCCTGTCGTTATGCTTTGTTTCTTCTTCATCTTATTCCGATACACCACGTTTAGCAAGTGATACTTCCGCCAATACAAGTCCTATGAACACTATGCTGCCGAAATAAATAATGTCGCGGCTGTCAACCACACCACGGGAGATTGAATCATAGTGCGATAAGAAACCCAGGTAGCTAATCACCTGCCCCATAGAGCCTGTGAATATGCCCCCTATTTCAGTAAATACGAATTGGAAGAACACTCCGATAACTAGAGCTATAATGAATGATATGATTTGGTTATTACTTATACTGCTGGCAAAAATTCCAATGCTAACATAGGCAGCGCTCATTAATAAAAGGCCTAAGTAACCGCAAAGGATTACTCCATTATCTACCTTACCTAAGTTAATTACTGTTATGTAATAAGGTAGTGTGCAAAGCAATGCAAAGAATATAAGTGTGAAGCATGCCAGGAACTTACCCCACAATACTTGCCAGTTAGTAATTGGTTTGGTAAGCAGTAATTCTATAGTGCCCGATTTGCTTTCTTCTGCCAGCATTTTCATAGTGATAGCCGGAGTAAACACCAGTATTGCCCAGCTCGCCCAGTAGAAGAAAACTGATAAGGTAGCTTGTTTAATAAAGAATATATCATTGCCTAAGAGCCATGTGAATAGCCCGGTGAACCCTAAGAACGCAACAAGCATAACATATGCAATCAGCGAATCGAAGAACGATTGCAACTCCTTGCGTGCTATGATCAATACCGCTCTCATTATTTCACCAATGTCAAATCGTGGAAAATATCTTCAAGCCTTGTTTCAAATGTTGTCATCTCAGTAAGTATCCAACCTTTATCTACACACATTTTAAATATATCGCGTTTCGGGTTGCCCATTTTATCAGCCTGCAATTCGAATGTGTTTTCTTTACCCATTACCGAATCAACCTTAGCGATGAATGGCAATGCCACCAATGCAGCAGCAATATCAGACTGATTAGCTTCTTCTATCTTAATACGTATAATTTCTCTTCCTTTTGATTCACTGCGCAAGTTAGCTGCAGTTCCATCAGCTACAATCTTACCCTTACTTATAATTAGAATCCTGTCGCAGGTAGCTTCCACTTCTGGTAAGTTATGCGTACTTAATATTACAGTCTTTTCTCTTCCTAATTCCTTTATCAGTTTACGTATCTCTACTATTTGGTTAGGGTCAAGTCCTGTAGTAGGTTCATCTAATATAAGCACCTGTGGGTCGTGTATCATAGCTTGTGCAAGCCCTACACGTTGGCGGTAACCTTTAGAGAGTTCACCGATCAGTTTGTGCTTCTCGCCCATTAGTCCGCACACCTTTATCATTTCACGAATACGCCCCTTTACCTTTGCTTTTGCTACACCCTGAATAAGGCGGAGAACTCCAGGTATTCCATAACGGGCATATCTAAATAAAGAGGATTGTTCTCTGGTAAATACCCGATAAGCTGTTTTACTTTTTCAGGATCGGTTAATATGGAGTGGCCGCCTACTTCAATATCACCTTCGGTAGGTGCCAGATAGCAGGTGATCATTTTCATGGTAGTGCTCTTCCCGGCGCCGTTAGGGCCGAGAAAACCAAGTACCTCACCTTTATTTACCTGGAAAGAAATATTGTCCACAGCTTTCTGCGGGCCATACTTCTTAGTCAGGTTTTTAATTACTACTTCCATTGTGTTTTTTACAGCACGCCAAAATTAATCGCTTGCTAAAATAGTGAGTGTTAAAATTTGTTAATAATGAGCCTGATCATTCAGAACAGCTTAGGTGTTGGGCTTATCTTTTCCCAGTTTCTCAATAGTCTTTTTAGCTGCTGCCAGTCTTATCTCTTTATTCTTCTCAACAAGCTTATGAGTTGCCCATTGTTCAATACGGTGATGAATTGGTGACAATAATGCAGCAATGCAAACCGAGCCTATTAACATTAACCAGGGTGTGTGATGCGTTATTTTATCCACATAAGGCCCCAATATGAGATTGAGGAATTCAAAAACTATTAATAATGCAATAACTCCTAAAACTTCAATTATTTTAGGATTGGTTATTATACTCCGGCTGAGAATTAAGAATAAAATGATAAAAGTAAGAATACAGAATGCCAATAAAATATATTGAATATTTTCTTTTTGTTTTGCCCGCTCTTCTGCTATCTTGGCTTCTTCATCCATAGTCCTGAGTTTTTCACTGAATGCCATTGACTGTATTTTATTTAAATTATCCTGGTTAAATACAGAGTCTCGCATGGCTAATTCTGCTCTTGAAAAATAGTAAGCGCTGTCGGTATTGTGCAGCGTATCAAAAATTTGTTGTAACAGTCCTGCTGCCTTTCCCATTAAATCATTGTTTCTGAATTGACGACTTCTGTTATAGCTCAACATTGCTTGTGCCTTAGCTTCTTGCAACTGATTTTGTTTTAAAAGTGAGGCCCCGTATATATTTCTATAATTGCAAAGATCATAGTAATCGTTGGTGGAATCAGCAATTTGTATGGAATTTTTAAAATAGGAATTTGATAATGTATAATTCTTCTGTCTTCTGTAAAAATCACCAAGTCCTTCCAGGGCCTCAAGAACACTATAAGCCCTCCCGAGGCTAATATTTATTTCATTCCAGGCCTGCAGATAATGCAACTCCGAATCAGGTTTTTGTACCATTGAATAGTATGCTGCCATTGCGGCACAGTACTGTACCATCATAAAACTATATGAGTGAGATGTTTTTTCAGGTAAAACCTCGCCTCCTTTCCGCGCGTAATTCAATACCTCAGTAGGGTTATTCAAATTGTTATAAAGATTACTGATATCAAAATAGATGGAGCAAAGGCGCATTTTGTCGTTTGCTTTTTCAGCCAACGGAACTGCCTTTAAAAGGAAATCCAGGGCTTTAGGGTAATCTGCTACCCCAATCGAATAATATGTACCAATCCAATCATAACTAATAGCTTTCAATGAATCGTTGTTAAGTTGTACTGCTATATTCAGCAATTGCATTACATACGATGAATCAAAGCCTCCGGAGCCGGTATTAAAGTAATCCTCTTCTATTAGGTTAATCAGTGAGAATCTTTTTAAGGACGAAGAAGTATGCGCTAAAACAGATTTTAAACTATCAACGTGTTTGTTTTGTCCTGTAGAATAAGTAAGAAATGAAAAGTTAAAAGTAAAAAGTGAAAAGATTATTAGTTTTTTCATAACCCTAAGTTTGTATTATAAATCCGTTACACCGATAGGAAATGATAGGTGGGGTGTATATGGCGTTATAAAGGTAAAAAAACTAATGTAATGCTAAACACCAGACTATCTCCTCCTGAACTCAGCACAGAGTATGGCAGTAGCAATAGCGGCATTGAGCGATTCGGCACCTTTGCCATTGGCATAAGAAGGAATTGAGATTGGATGTCCAATAAGCTTTTCTATTTGTTCAGATATCCCGTTGGCTTCATTGCCTATCACTAATACCCCATTAGAAGTAAGTTTTTCGGTGTAAACATTCTTACCACTTAATAATGCACCATAAACAGGAGTATTGTCTTTTGTGCAATCGGCAAGCATGGCTGGCAGATCAATATAATGCACATTTACCCTTGCAATAGAGCCCATAGTAGCCTGCACCACTTTTGAATTGTATGCATCTACACTTTCGTTGGAACAGAAAATATGCTTTATGCCAAACCAATCAGCAATACGGATTATGGTACCCATATTACCCGGGTCGCGTATATTATCAAGGGCTATAACAAATTCCTTTTTTAAGTCAGGTTTGGCAGCCGTAGTGCTTGGTATGCGGCAGAGGGCAATTATGCCTTGCGAATTGGTAAGTGAGCTTACCTGGTTTAATTCGCGGTCAGTTATCTTTATATGCGGAACTAAACCTTCATATTTGTCTGATGCATATACATGCTCCACTTTAATGGCAGAAGTTACGAGTTCTTCAACTACCTTAATACCCTCCGCAATAAATAAGCCAGCTTCCCTTCTATGTTTCCTTAGCTGAAGAGATTTGATAAGTTTTATCTGAGCTTGCGATAACATTTTACTGGTTAACTGTAATTACTCTTATTGGAATAAAGAAGCCAAACACGCCTATATAGTCACCCTGCAGGGTAACTCCGCTATCGTTAATATAAAGGTAGAATTTCGAAAGAATGTATACATTTCTGGAACGGTTGCAACTTAAATTCTTTCTTACAAATGCAGAATCGAAACCTCGACTAATAAGGTCTTTTGTGGCATACGACTGAAAACTTTCTTTACTTGGATTAGTGAATAGCATGAGAATAAGCGCCACCGCCAATCCTATAAGCATTATTGTATTTCTCTTCTTAAGCATTTTTATTATTTACTGTTTTGTAAAGCTTTACGAACACTACCATATTTTAACAATAACTTCTCGGCTTCCGAACTGCTAATATGCAACTCTTTTTCAATCATTCGTTTACCCCGCCTTACCAATTTGTTATTAGATAACTGCATATCAACCATTTTATTTCCTTTAACCCTGCCCATGCTTATCATAACCGAGGTAGATATCATGTTCAATACCAGCTTTTGGGCTGTGCCTGCTTTCATTCTTGTGCTGCCGGTAACAAATTCGGGCCCTACTACCACTACTATCGGGTATTGGGCAGCCTCAGAAACAGGCGAATCAGGATTACAAGTAATGCAACCCGTAGCTATTTTATTCTTACGGCATTGTAATAATGCACCTACTACATAAGGTGTAGTACCCGACGCGGCAATGCCAATCACAACATCTTTAGAAGTAATTTTATGCTTTTGCAGATCTTTCCAACCCTGCGTGGTATCATCTTCAGCAAACTCTACTGCTTTGCGAATGGCTGCGTCACCACCTGCTATAAGCCCAATTACCATGCCTTGCGGTACACCAAAGGTGGGTGGGCATTCTGAAGCATCTACTATGCCCAATCTGCCGCTTGTACCGGCACCCATATAAAAAAGCCTTCCACCTTTTTTCATTTTGGGAACGATAACCTTCACCAATTTCTCAATGGCTGGAATAGCCTTATTAACCGCTTTAGGAACTGTGTTGTCTTCCTTATTAATACCTGATAGTAATTTACCCACAGCCATTTTTTCCAAATGGTTATAATGCGAAGAAGCCTCGGTAACAGGAATAATATCCTTGTTCTTCATTTATTGTAGGTACGGAGGGTTTATCTTTTCTTTAACCACAAATGCTCCGGGATATGATTTCTTTATCTGGTTCAGGCAGCGCACCGCATCAAGCTTGGTGCGGTAATTACCTACAGATACTTTAAAGTATGGCTGTTGATATACAAGATAAGAAGTGAAATATGGGAATTTTCCGCTAAAATCACTTTGAACTTGTTTGGCGGCATTCCTATCTTGCCCGAAATGTATTTGAATACGATAGCCAGAAAATACTCCGTGCGATAAACGCTGGTATTCCTGCACCTTGAACATAGTGGTTTTTACCGATGGGGCCTCAATAATATGCGCACTGGTATCAATCACATTTACAACAACAGGTGCCGGCTTAATAGTATCATTCACTTGTGCACTCATAAAAAAAGGCACAAAAAGGAATATTATAAAGAGCTTACTTAGCTTCATTATCTGAATTTGAATTCATGCTTGCACCTATAAACCATATCATGATCCAAAGTAACAAAAATGGCAGGGTTAAGTCGATTGGCAGAATATTTAATACAGCTAACAATACAGCTACTACTATTGTAACTACTGCACCTTTAACTGCTATATCTTGTGCCCTATTCTTTATTAACCTGAATGCCATTTGTTTGTATTAAGCTACAAATATAGTATTTGATATCCGAATGTAAATCTTAAAAGATTCCACCCCAAACTCAATTCGAATGTTATAAAACACAGCCCTCATCCTCGCCTTCTCCCAAAGGAGAAGGAATGAACTCCCTCTCCAAAGGGAGAGGGTTGGGGTGAGGGCATTCTGCCCTTTCCAATAAAACTATTAATTTAGTGGCAACGAATAAGATACCCTGTTTAATTATGAGAAAACTCATCCTTTTGTTTAGTGCTATTCTTGCCTTTTTAAGTACTAATACCCAAGCCCAGAATGCGAAGCCAAGAGAAACAATATACGACACCGTTCGCGTAAGGCTTAACAATAAGCCTTTTTATACCATTCGTGAAAATGGCAGATGGCAAATTGAAGAAGGAGAAAAGATCACTTTCTACCCGGTAAAAGCAGATGATTCTACCATTGTTGAATTAAAATGCCTTTCAAATAAAGCAGACCTGGTGAAAATGCTTCGTCATGGCGATACTATTTCTAATTATTTCCTGGCCGACCTCAAACTTTCTTTTAACGACTTTACCGATGAAGTACAGAAAAAGAAAGCAGTTTCCAATACTTTCAGCCACAGGCTTATATTCTTTAACTGCGTGTTTGGCCCCGTTACAGCAGACACTATAGAAGATCAATACGAAGAAGATACCAAGCAGAAAAAGAAAATTGAATTCAAACAAGATGTAATGTTTGTGAATTGTAACTTTGTTAAAGGGCTTGAAATAAGCAATTGCGTGTTCGACAAAAAATTTATCATGTCGGGGCAAATACTTGGAACAATACCCTCAGTGGTTGAGAATTGCGAATTCCATGGCATATGTTACATTTTCGGAACTCCTTCAGATGCAATGAAGGGGAACCCAAGCCTTAGCATGAACTTGTGTAAGTTTTCAGAACCTTTTATCTTCTCTATTATTGATAATGAAAAAAGCCGCATAGTGCTTGAAAGGTGCAAGTTCAGCAGTGTCGTATCACTGGGTAAAAGCATCCCTCCTAACCTATTTATGCGTTTTCATGAAATGTCGCAGGGGGCACATTACCTTACACGCATTTACAATTATGCAAGCAGCTACGCTACCTTCCTGAAAACTAAGTACACTAAAGAATATTACTTAACTGATGATACAGTACAACAATTCACTCATAACGACAGGATGCTATACAACTTAAGTATACTTAAGTGCCAGGCTATGTATGTTGACATTGCAAATACAAACCTTAGTAATTGCCTGCTTGAGGATGTTACCGTAACCCAGTGTATTGATATAACCAGTTGTAATTTTTCATACAGCCCAACCTTTACAGGCAAGCAGGCACTAGAGGATATAAACTTCCCCAATACACATTGCGTAATTTATGCGAACTATAAGTCTTTCTCACCAGATGCATTCAAGTTGGGTAACTACCTTGAGAAGATATCTATCCATCCGCTGGTACATAACTTTTATGACTCAACCAGTAACTTTATGGAAGATAATGACAACTTCTATAACCTGATAAAAGACTATGCCGGTAAACGCTTTACCAATCAGGATATGGTAAATTCAGTTAAAGCACGCTATGAACATGAAAAGAGCATGTGGGCTTTAGAATATCATGCAGCGCATTTAAAACACAGCACCGGCTTTGGCGACAGGTTGGCTAATTTCTTTCCATGGGTAGGAGGCCATTTTCTTGAAATAACAGTATCATCAGGGTATAAAGGAGAATGGAAGTTTGCCATTTGGGTATTGATTATCATTCTCACATTTACTTTCTTTTACTATTTCCGCCACCGCGACGCGGTAATAGATTACCTGAACTCAAAGTTCAATAAAGACCTTGATAAAATAGAGAACTACTCTACCCTTAAAATATATGGCCCGCATAACAAGTGGCGCGACTTTGGCCGTTGCCTGTGGTTTAGCACCATGGTGTTTGTCGATCCTCGTTTACCAATCAGTTTCTTTAATCTTAAATCGGGTTTCTTTGGTATGGTGTTACTGCAATGGATATTCGGGCTCATAGCTATTATGCTATTCCTTGTATTCCTTGCCAGCAATTATGCATTCATAAGAACTATGATAGGTATATAAGCCTGACTATTAATATATTTCTGTACTTTAGCCGCACATTACATAACACCACTTATGGCATTGGAGGATTTCTTAAAACAGGAAATAAAGAACATTTCGTTTAAAAGCGTTGATAGTAAAGAATCGCTTATTAAATCAGGCCTGTTAAGCTCTATTACTGTAGTTGACCTGGCTGTTTCTATTGAAGAGAACTGCAATATAAAGATTCCATTCACCGATATTTCTAAAGACAACTTTGATACTATTGAACTAATTATTGCGTTTCTGCATTCAAGAGGATTAAATGCAGTATAATTAATGAAGAGAGTCTTATTGTACCATGGGCTGCCTTTGCTTATAGCCTGTGCAATCATATACTCATTGGGCTCAATAATTAAAGCAACGCTTATTTCAAATGATAGCCAGCAAGTTTCAGATAAGTTCACTTTCCCCGGTTATTTTGACAATTATCAAGACAATCCAAGTTTAGAGGATTCCATCTGCCGCACTTTATGGAATGGTTCTTCAATTGTGGTTATGGGTTCGTCAGAAATGACCACAAGGCAATTCAAGGCTATGCCATATAACATCTTTAATTGTGTTGGTCTAGGCCATGAAGGCAACCAATGCTTCTCAATGTATGCGCAGCTATGTGCCATGAACAGGCATATACAAAATGCTAAGCTTGTTATAATACTTTCGCCGGGTTGGTTTTGCGGTGACGATTCAAAAGGTAGTTCAACAGAGTCTTTTTTAGAATTTAATGATGATCGCTTTTTGTACAATGCATATTATTCAACCAATTTAGATGATACGTTCAAAACGTATATTGGAGAATACCTGAAAGATAAAATGCCCGAGATAGAATCTCCTTCAGCTATTATTAAGGCGTTTTATTACGATGATCTTTCATCTGCAACAATTGCCCATCAATTTCTTTGCACACCATATAAGTATATGTATAATAAATACTGTATGTATAAGGTTGGTCGTGCAATGAAATTAGCAGAGAATGAATATTCATTACCAGCCAACTCGGTAAATGTTAAACAGGAATACACTCCCTATGAATTACCGAAAATGCAAAAGCCTAATTGGGATAGCTTGTATGTATTAGCTTCAAAAGAGTTTGTACTGAAGAGCAATAATAACAGTCTGGCTGTTGATAATGATTATTATACAACTCGAATAAAGAACCATAAGTTGGGGCATTTGCATATTGTTTCAGAAAGCAGAAATAAAGAGCTTACAGATTTCAAAATGCTTGTCAAGTTTTTAAAGAAATACAATGTCAATACCTATTTCATAATTCAACCGCTCAACCCATATACATATGATAATCTGCAAGAGTTAACACCCTTACTTACTGAAGTAAAAACGGAACTAAGCAAGAATAGTTTTACTTATTACGATATGTATACTGCTGATACTACGCACTACCAAAAAGGAATATTAACAGATGTTATGCATCTGGGTAACCTGGGCTGGTATAAGGCTGACAGTGCAATATATACTCATTTTTATAAATAATATACAATGGACAAAAAACGTTTTGTGATTAATATTCTCATCTATCTGGCTATTCTTTTAGGTGTCATTGTTTTGTATTACCCGTTTAATAACAACAAGGACAATAAGCCAAAATCGGCTGTGAAATTTATCTACGCCCAGTTTTAACCCATGCTGCCATTTGCCGACATAGATTTTTTTATCCTCTTCGGAATATTTGCAGGGCTTGGCCTTATCATTCGTTTATTCCTTCCTAAGCTGATTGCTTTAAAGCACTATCTGCTGCTCATTACTCTTGTATACATAATATTCTTCTTCCCTAAGCCAATACAAGCTTTTGCCTTTGTTGCATACTGCTACCTTATCTACTTCTTGTTTAATTATGTATTCAAAATCAGTAATAAATTATGGGGAAGTCTATTGCTTGCATTGCCTATGATCCTTATAAAAGCAAGCGTAAAGGATATGAATATGATTTCCTTTGCCGGCCTTTCATATGTTACTTTCAGGGTAATCCAAATCTATTTCGATAACGACAGGGAGCGTTCTCCCAAGCCTGTTGCCATACTCGACTTCTTACTTTTTATGCTCTTCCCTCCCACTATACTTATTGGCCCAATTGACAGATTCAATAGGTTTAAAGGTGATACGGATGAAGGCTTTACTCGCATTACGGGCACACAAATCACGACTGCACTTAATGACCTTTCACTGGGTGTTGCTCAGAAATTCATTTTTGCAGAATTTGTAAGCCGCTTTTGGCTCAGTAAAATAAATGCTGACAGTCATCATATTGGCGATATGGCAAATATGATGTACGCATATTCGGTCTATCTCTATTTCGATTTTGCAGGCTATTCAAACATGGCAATGGGCCTGGGTAAGCTATTGGGTATTGATGTCCCTTTTAACTTTAACAGTCCGTACCTTTCTATTAACCCGCAAGATTTCTGGAGGCGCTGGCATGCATCTTTGGGAGATTGGCTTAGGGATTATATTTTCAGACCATATTATAAGTGGATAAGCGGTAAAAAGAAGTTAAAGCTATATCCAGTCTTCAGGCAGAATTCAGGCTTGTTCCTTACATTCACCATTATGGGATTCTGGAATGGCTTTAGCGCTAATTTTATAATCAGCGGTGTAATATTTGGTGTGTACTCAATGGTTCATAATACTTACGTAATAACTTGCAATAAAAAGGGCAGAGATGTTTTATTTGGCAGCCTGAATCCAACGGTAGTAAGAGTTATCTCCATTTTCATCATGTTCAACTTTGCTTGTTTTGCACTATATGTGTTTAGTGGTAAACTGCCATTTTTGCATTAACAGATGAATATAAACTTCAATACGCTGGCATTCGAGAACCTTGACAAGAACAAGGATAAACTTGCTTTTGCATGCAGTGACGGGGAAATGAACTGGCAGGAGTTTTATGAATTAGTAAATAAAATCCTGAATGTATTTAAATCCATCGATCTGTCCAAAGGCCACCCGGTAATTATATACGGGCATAAGGAAAAGTTATTCCCCGCAGCCATAGCAGCCTGCTTTCTGTATGGTACGCCCTATATTCCGGCAGATATAATTATGCCCGAAGATAGAGTTAAGAAGATTCAATCTATTTCAGGCTCAGAAGTACTAATTAATTGTACCCATACTCAGTTGGATGTTTCTTCTGCAATAACTATTAATACCAAGCTTGAAGTATCAATTTCACGCAAGGCAGATTTTAGCGAAGCCA
The DNA here is from genome assembly GCA_035485295.1 of Bacteroidia bacterium. Classification (GTDB taxonomy): domain Bacteria; phylum Bacteroidota; class Bacteroidia; order JABEUT01; family JABEUT01; genus JABEUT01. The sequence goes on along the minus strand of DATHOD010000233.1, from coordinate 11,254 downwards.
TTTATACGCATAGCACTGGCCCACTTGCCTACATTATGTTCACATCTGGCAGTACAGGTGAACCTAAAGGGGTAATGATTCCTATGCAGGCAGTTAAAAGTTTTGTGAACTGGTTCAAAAAAGATTTCATGGCAAATGAGAATACCGTTTTTATGAACCAGGCTCCATTCAGTTTTGATATATCGTTAGTAGAATTGCTTGGCACATTATCATACGGAGCAACCGCAGTATTGAATGACTATGACACTGTTAAGAATGCTGACCTGTTTATTGAAAGAATAAAGAAATACAAATGCTCATTCTGGAACTCAACACCATCATTTGCATACTTGTACCTAACAGCTCCCCTATTTGCTTCTGATAATCTTCCAACCTTTACCGATTTCTTATTTATGGGTGAAGAACTTACAGCAAAGCTCGTACGCAGATTAAGAAATGCTTTTCCTGTTGTTCGTATATTCAATGCCTATGGGCCAACTGAGGCAACTATAGTTACTACACTGATTGAAATAACACCTGAAATAGCAGATACCTATCATGCATCATTGCCTATAGGCCATCCAAAACCAGATGGAGAAATACTTATCTTAAATGAATCGGGCAATGCGGAAGAAGAAGGAGAAATTGTAATTGTCGGTGACCATGTTAGTGTTGGGTATTTAAAACAGGAAAGCCTAAGCATGGAAAGGTTTTATGAGTATAACTCAAGGCGGGCCTATAGAACAGGAGATTTTGGATTTAAGAAAAATGGACTGGTATTTTATAATGGCAGGCAAGATGACCAGGTAAAACTTAATGGCTATAGAATTGAAATTGGAGAAATAAGCAAGCACATAGAAAATATCGATTTTATATCTGATGCTGTAACTGTCCCACTGAAAGCAGGAACACAGGTAAAAAAGATTGTTTCTTTTGCGACACTAAAGGGAAAGCCTGTGGAAAATAATACTGAACTGAAAGATAATGCCCTGCAAATACTAAAGACCAAAATGCCCGATTATATGCTGCCTTCCGATATTATATTCGTTGATACCTTTCCGGTAAACAGCAACCACAAAATCGACAAGAAGAAATTGGTTGAGATGTGCTTTAGTTAGTTGATTGTTAAAATTGTATAAATGAAAGCAAAAAGGTCCCCTGAGTATACAGGGGACCTTTTGATCATTCATTCTTATTTCTTTATACTTGCTTGTGCTTCAATTACAGAGTTTACTAATTTCTTGAGTTCTGCCATTTCCCTTTCATCATTTGTACGAGCATTTGTTAAAAGCGTTATTTGAGCTTGTAATGCTTTATTCTCATCCCCAAGCTTCCTATTTAAGGCCTGGATTCCAGCCAAGGCCACACCAGGTTCATCCACCGTTGAAATACCTAGACTATCATTATTAAGATTAAATGCTTTATAAAAATCTTGTGCCATAGGACCTATGTGCTGCACATTAGAAGGTTCACCTTTATAGTTCCAACGTAATATTGGCAGGGCATCAATTTTTTGTAATAACAAATCTCCATCTACCACTGTAAAATTCTCCTTTTTGTTCCTGTCAGAAGGATTTGTCCAACCTCCACCGCTACTTAAATATTCACCATTCCCATCTGTTGCATTATGTCCAATTACAAAAACGTGAGCAGCGGTTGGTGTACCAGTTCCGAAGCCCCAACCCCAGACTTTACTATTCCCCAATTGCATATTATCGCTAGCCCCAACTGAAGCTCCGTATCCAATTGCAGTTGCATTATTTAAATTACTTGCAGATGTATTGGCACGGTAACCAATTGCTGTATTGGAATCGCCTGTGGTTATTTTAGACAATGCACTATCTCCTACTGACGTGTTCCAACTACCTGAAGTGCCATTATAAAGCGCATTCGCACCATCTGCAGTATTACTGCTACCTGTATATTCGTTGTACATTACTTGAAAACCATTTCCGACATTACGTATACCAGTAATATAGTTAGTGCCATTACCTCTCATAGCATTTAATCCTTCAGCAGTATTTTGTGCTCCTGTACTGTTAAGATAAAGAGAATAATTTCCTAAAGCAGTATTCTCATAACCATTAGTTGTAGCTGTAGGCAGATTATTATACAAAGACTGATACCCCACGGCAACATTATAACTATTCCACATGGCATTTAAATTAGCATAGTTTTGGTTAAATAACGCCTCTCCTCCTATTGCTACGTTCACACAGGCGTATGTGTTAGCAAATAATGCACCATAACCCTGTGCATCATTATTTGTACCAAAAGAATTAAAATATAACGCACTATCTCCAAATGCAGTATTCTGATCACCAGTAGTATTCTTGTATAATGCATATGCACCAGTTGCTGTATTCATACTCGCGGTAGTATTTGACTGCAATGCTCCTGCTCCTACAGCAATATTATCAGAGCCAGTTGAGTTAGCTTCTAATGCAATTACTCCTATCGCAGTATTATCATGACCAGTTGTATTAGTAAGTAACGCAGCCCAGCCACCAGAAGTATTATCAGTACCCGAAGTATTATGATACAAGGCTGAATCTCCAAATGCACTGTTCCATTCGCCTGTAGTATTCTTGTATAATGCATATGCACCAGTTGCTGTATTCATACTTGCAGTAGTATTTGACTGCAGTGCTCCTGTTCCTACAGCAATGTTATCAGAGCCAGTTGAGTTAGCTTCTAATGCAATTACTCCTATCGCAGTATTATCATGACCAGTTGTATTAGTAAGTAAAGCAGCCCAGCCACCCGAAGTATTATCAGTTCCCGAAGTATTGTGATACAATGCTGAATCTCCGAATGCACTGTTCCATTCGCCAGTGCTATTTGTATATAAAGCATATGCGCCATTTGCGGTATTCATACTTGCTGTAGTATTTGAGGCCAAAGCTAAATAGCCACCAGCTGTATTGTCCGAGGCAGTACTTGCTGATAAAGCGCCATATCCATTAGCTACGTTTCTAATGCCTGATATATTAGCATGCAAAGCACTATCACCAAAGGCACTATTCCTGTCTCCTGAAGTATTCTTATTCAAAGCATACGCACCGTTTGCAGTATTGCCAGAAGCTGTCGTGTTAGCTGCTAAAGCCGAGTAACCAGTAGCAGCATTATTAACACCTGTTGTGTTATTAGCCATAGCGCTATCTCCAATAGCACTATTATCATTACCATTAGTGTTTTGCAATAATGCCCATACTCCAAAAGCCACATTACTGCTGGCTGTAGTATTATGTTGCAAAGCGCCAACCCCAGATGCTGTGTTCCAACTACCAGTGGTATTACTTACCATTGAAGCTCCACCAACAGATGTATTGTACTTACCTGTCGTGTTAGCTAATAATGCTTCTTGACCATTAGCAGTATTATCAGTACCTGAAGTATTATTATAAAGCGCGCTATCTCCAAAAGCACTGTTCCAGTCTCCAGAAGTATTTTTATTCAAAGCATATGCGCCATTTGCGGTATTATCAGAAGCTGTAGTATTAGCGGCTAAAGCTGAATAACCAGTGGCAGCGTTGTTGACACCAGTTAAATTATTAAATAAGGCACTGTCACCATCTGCTGTATTCCAACTACCCGTTGAACCAATTCCACCATTAACCTGACCATTTAATGCATTGGCACCACTGGCAGTGTTTGAAGAAGCAGTTGAATAATTACGCAGAGCATTTGCCCCATTAGCATTGTTATTAATACCAGTTGTATTATTTAAGGATGAGTATATACCAATGGCGGTATTATAAGAACCAGATGTATTCTCATATAAAGCAGAGCGACCAACTCCTACATTATATGAGTTTGTATTCTCATATAATGCGGCAAGTCCTACAGCCACGTTCCAACTGCCAGTTAGGTTATTGATTAGAGCAGCATTACCAATTGCAGTATTTGCGCCACCAGTTGTATTAAGTTGTAAAGCTGTCTCACCCATTGCAGTATTATAAGATCCTGTTGTTAAAAATTCTAATGCAGCATAACCATATCCAGTATTACTGCCTCCAGAAACTGCTCCATTTCCTGCACTACAACCGAATGCATTCTGAAGGGTAGAATTACATGCATCGTGTGTAGGGTGCAATGAGGAATTATTTTCTATAGATAACTGAACCCAACTTGGTGTAGTGGCTGTTCCTGCATTATAATAATACCCAGGCACAACATTATAGGGAGTAGAGCCTGATGAATCTATATTATAAACCAACATTCCGGTTTGAGGACCATGAAAAGGGGCCTGTGAATTCGTAGCTTGGAGAGCTGCCTTTAGAGGAAATGTTGGAATATTACCGGCATTTGCAGCATACAAGGCATACGGCACTGATAGCATTTGAGAAGAACCCATATAGGTATAATCGTTTCCACCTTTGGGGTCAAACTCTACTTTTGCAAAATAAGTTCCGTTTCCCCATTTAATAGAATCAAACTGGCCTGTTACAACTATTCCGTTTCCAATAGAAAGATTGGCTAAACCAAATTGGTTGGTAGTGGCTGTTTGGGTTTCTTCATAAACCGCTGTTCCATTTTCACTTCCTTCTACGATACTTATTCTAAAGGAAACAGGTTGGTTGGCAATGGCATTGCCATTTACATCTCTGGCTACAGCCTGGTATTTTATGGCCTGTGGTACTGCCGATTGTTGTGTCTGTTGAGCAAAACATACTGACGACAAACCTATTGTCAGTAATGCTGTAACAATAATTCTAAACTTTTTCATTGTGATGTGTAATTAATTTGTGATTACTTGATCTTATCAATCTTTAGGGTTTGTATTAATCGGTTATCGGTATTGTATACCCTTAAAAAATAAATACCGTTTGCGAACTCACTTAGGTCAAACTGTTCTTGTTTATCAGTAAGTGTCTTCTTAAACACTTCTTTACCTGACATACTCATCAATTCTATATTGAGTGTTTTACCTTCATCGTTGTTTTGTATAAATACCGACGCAGAAGAAGGGTTTGGAAATACGGATACATCTCCTCCCTGCCTTTGCTGCTGGTTATTTACACTGGTAACAATAATAGAGGTAGGTTGCTGGAACCCCTGGGTTAAGAAATTAGTTGAATAAGTGCCTGTTTCAGAAATAGGTTCGCCCATTGTCCAGTTAAGGGAACAGATTGAATTACTGAAACTGCTTCCTGCGGAGGTAATTACTTCAGATGATAGTGCCTGGGCCATGCAGGTTTGCCCTCCTAAGGCAAACAAACCTGCAATTAGCATTGGTTTGATTTTCATGTTGTTTTTTAATTAATTGTTTTGAAATTTGATTGAATTGTTTTGTTGTTTGATAGCCTCCTTTTTTGTTGGTGATATTCAGATGGATTCGACGCAACCAAGCTAAATAGGAGTTTTAAGAAAAACATCAGTATAAACACCTAGAAGAAAATAGAAAACACTAGGTATATATACTTAGGTATAAATACTTAGAAGTGAACTATATACTAGGTATATTAAAAGCATATATCTTTATATTATGATTAAAGCGCTTTTTAAGAAATCAATAAAAAATATTGCCTTTCCTATTTTATATTCAATTGGATCAGATTGGATATTGCGGAAGTTTAGCCGTTATAAAAGAATGGTTATTATGTACCACGGGGTTACTGCGACTGACTGTTTTAAAATCAATGGAAGACATATACCTGCAAAGGAATTCGAAAAGCATCTTATCTATTACAAAAAATATTTTAATGTCGTATCTCTAGATAAGATATATCAAATGAAATATGAAGACCATAATTCTAAGAAACCTACTGTATCACTTACTTTCGATGATGGTTTTATAAACAATCTTGATATTGCATTGCCTTTACTTGAAAAATATAATATTCCTGCTACGTTCTTTGTTACCACTGCACCTATTGAAAATCCAGATTTTATTTTATGTTCAGAACTTGTTGAGCTAGTTTGTGCCTTCTCAGAACAAACTGAAGTGCATATGGGCAATATTGTTTTCAGGAAACAAAGTAAATATAGATGGATTTCGGAAGATGGACAAAGCCTATACGGCTTTTTAAGACAACACACATTACGAGAAAAGGCGAGGCTAGTAAGCCAGTGGAAAGCTAAATATGGTTTTGATGAATTAATTAAAAAAGTAGACAGGCAATGCTATGCCTTGATGGATGAAAAGCAATTAAAACAATTAGCGTCTTCTCCTATGGCTACAATTGGCTCTCATACCCACTCACACCATATGCTTACAATGTTGAGTGATGATGAATTAAATTTTGAATTACAGCATAGTAAATTACTGTTGGAGAAAACTATTAACAAGAAAGTAGAATCTATTGCCTTCCCTGATGGGATATATGATAAACATGTAATAGATTTTTGTAATCAACAAGGCTATAAAAACCTAATTGCAGTTGGGCTAAATGAACAGAAGGATAGGAACACTTCTTACCTTGTTCCTCGCATAGGTGTTAGTTGTACGGATGGAATAGCATTTAATATGCTTTGCATCAATTACTTTTTCAATACTCACGGATTCTAGAATGTATCTAGTGCAGAAAAAGAGAACTCCAACTTATTTAAAGGTAATCCTGAGTCCATATCATAATAGGCAACTGGAAACCCTTCCTTTTGTGTAAGGTGTTTAGACAAGTGTGTAGCCCAATATGTTTCTTTGGTAAAGCTGAATATTATCTGCCTACACCCTATTAGGAAGGCAAAGCGTTTTAATTGCCTGATTATTGACTCAATATCTTCACCTTGCTTCTGCTCTATATCACCTATAAACAGAGATCCATCAATCTTTAACCAGATATTTACCCCGCTTATATTCAACATGAAATTATTCCCATAACACTTATAAGTGAAGTAATTAGTATCATATTTAATATGTATGGCTTCTTCATTCTGATTAAAACTGATACTAGTATTTACTTTTTTGTAGAAAAGTAAAATACACTTTAAATAAAAATTATAAATCAACCGAAAAGTATCATGCTTGGCACCCACGCTAGCTAATGGCAATGAATTTATTCCGATTTTGTAAAGAACCAGGTTTTCTTCATGTTTCCACAAAAGTTTTTTAACAAAACCATTATAAGAATTAGAGTTAGGAAAACCGAACACAAGTTTTATCCCTTCTATTCTCGCTAACTCGTATGTTTTCTGCGCTAAGCATAGAAATAAACCTTTGCCTCTATGGTCAGGATGCGTCATTGTGTCGCCAGATTGGGCGGATAAAAGTAAATGTCCTCTATATTCCATTATACAAGGGAAAACAGTATAAAATGCCACGGCCTTATTACCCGCATATGCTATGTATCCAATATATTCCGATCCAAAACCAGCAGTGTTAAATTTTTGCTGCAAATATTTAATGGAATATCTTTTGCCAAACGTCACTTTATAAAGTGGAATTAAGTCTTTTAGTACATCTTTGGTTACTCTTTTTATTTCGTAACCTGGCAAACCATCTTGCATCATTAAATAGGTGTAATTAAACAAAGCTATTAATTATGTTAACCCTGTTAATAAATAGTAAATTAATTATTACATAATGGTAATAAATATAATAAATTTGTACTAAGTTCTTTGAAACACTTAATTACGAAAGGAGATTAGTTCTCGTTGAGGGTTATGCGTATAACTGAGACTTCAAAAAAGGTGAGAAAAGGTGACAGATTTGAGGTTATGCAAACACGCTAATCATTGATAATCTGCTGATTACAAAAATGCAATTGCAAAAAGTGTTAACCTGCCTCATTATTTATTTGATTTCCAGTGGTTTACATAAATATATTTTCGAAAAATTGCAAAAAAATGCAAGAAAATGCAAATTATTGAAGATATGCTTCTCCCGATTGCTCGGTATCGGCATGATAAGGAATCGTTTGATTCGTATCAAAATCGTACAAATCGCCTAATTTGTTAATTTTGACTCTTACAACCCATAAGCTATATGAATTACCAATCGGATGTAGAAGCAGTAGATGCGTTCGGGAAAAAGTACCGCGAACTTTCAGATGAGATAAAGAAAGTCATTATCGGTCAGGAAGATATTATTGAAGATGTGCTTATCTCTATCTTCAGCCGTGGGCACTGCCTGCTTATTGGCGTACCCGGCCTTGCTAAAACACTCTTGGTTAACACCATTGCGCAAACGCTTGGCCTTACCTACAACCGCATTCAGTTTACACCCGACCTTATGCCTTCTGACATTATAGGCACTGAGATACTTGATGAAAGTCGAAGTTTTAAGTTTATAAAAGGCCCTCTGTTTGCCAACATTATTTTGGCTGATGAAATAAACCGTACTCCACCTAAAACTCAATCTGCATTGTTAGAAGCCATGCAGGAAAAAGCAGTTACAACCGGTGGCAAGCGTTACGAATTAAGCAGTCCATTTTTTGTATTGGCTACCCAAAACCCAATTGAACAGGAAGGCACATATCCGTTGCCTGAGGCTCAATTAGACAGGTTTATGTTCAACATATGGGTTGATTACCCTGCCTATAAAGATGAATTACAAGTAGTGAAGAATACTACCCAAGACCGCGATGTACAATTGCGTAAAATATTAAACGCGGAAGAAATAATGTTCTTCCAGAACATAGTACGTAAAATACCTATTGCAGATAATGTAATGGAATATGCTGTAAAGCTTGCAACAAACTCACGCCCGCAAACTGAAAGCGCACCTGCAATGGTGAAAGACTATGTGATTTGGGGAGCAGGGCCACGTGCATCGCAATACCTGGTTATTGGCGCTAAATGCCATGCTGCATTACATGGCAAGTATTCGCCAGATATTGAAGATGTGAAAGCAGTTGCTGCGCCAATCTTGCGCCACCGCATTGTACGCAATTATAAAGCAGAAGCCGAAGGTGTGACTATGGATACCATTATTGCCTCCTTGCTGAAATAATCTGCCATTTGGCAGCCATGAATAAGAAAGCCATAGTTTCCGTTATAAACGACCTTGTTACCGACCAGCGTGTTCACCGCACCTGCCTTACTCTTTCTGAAAATGGTTACGATGTTTTATTGGTAGGCAGAAAAAAAAGAAACAGCCCTGCCCTGTCTCCCCGCTCCTATTCTACCAAGCGTATGAGCCTGTTATTTGAAACAGGAATTCCTTTTTATGCAGAATACCAGTTCCGATTATTTTGGGTATTGCTCTTCCACAAAGCTGACTTGTTATTTTCAAATGACCTTGACACCCTTCTTCCGAACTATACTGTATCAAAATTAAAAGGCTCGCCTATTATTTACGATAGCCATGAATACTTTACCGGAGTACCTGAATTGCAGAATCATGCTATGAAACAAAAAGCATGGAAGTGGTTAGAAAGAATGATCATTCCCAAGCTTAAGTATATGTTCACGGTGAATGAATCGATTGCAGGCTTATACCATGAGGAATTTGGAATAGATGTGAAGGTAATGCGAAACTTGCCCATGAAAAGGGAATTACCTGATAAAAGATCGCGTAAAGAACTTGGCTTGCCTGAGGATAAGAATATAATTCTGCTACAAGGTGCAGGTATAAATATTGAACGCGGTGTTGAAGAGTCAATACAGGCCATGCAATTCATTAATGATTCCATACTGCTGATTGTTGGTGATGGTGATACCATAGAAGAACTGAAAGAGCTTGCTATTAAGTTGCAATTACAGGAGAAAGTGAAATTTATTCCCCGACTTCCATTTGATGAGCTTCTGCAATACACCATACAAGCTGATCTGGGATTAACCCTTGACAAAGACAGCAATATTAATTATCGCTATAGCCTGCCTAATAAATTATTCGATTATATATATGCAGGTGTGCCTGTACTTGCATCTCCGTTAATTGAGGTGAAAAAAATAATAGATCATTATAAAGTTGGGGAATGCATTGAATCTCATGACCCGGAACATATTGCATCAGTTATTGAAGCAATGCTGAACGATAAGGCTAAGCTGGCAATGTATAAAGCTAATGCCCTTAAGGCTAAAGAAGTTCTTTGCTGGGAAATGGAAAAGCAGGTATTGGTAAATAGCATCTCGAATATCTAACACTCATTTTTAGTGCAAAAAAAATCCCCCCGAGTGTTCGGGAGGATCTCTTTAAGCAGGGGGATCGGTTAATGTGTTACAAGTATCTTCTTCTCTGCGGTTGAATTCATTCCTTTCAGTGAGAATATATAAACACCTTCACTGAAGTTAGTCATATCTATATTGGTGTAGTATTTACCCGATACATGTATAGGCTTGGTGAATAATACCTGTCCAAGCACATCAGTAAGATTAAGAGTGTATTCTCCATCAGGTATGCTAAGGGCAACATTAATACTGCTTCGTGTAGGGTTAGGATATATCTCTACGAACTGATTAAGAGATATTTCATCAATGCCAACCAGGGTATTAACTACTAGCACTGCAGTATCGGAACAACCCATCGCGTTTATTATATATACCTTATAACTTCCCGTCTTGGAAATAATAAGCGTATCAAATGTTCCGCCTGCAATTGATGTATCATTCCTATACCACTGGTAAGTTGGTAATCCTGTTGGTGTACATTTTAAGGTATCACCCGATACGGTAATTTTAGGAACTGTAACTGTATTCATACTGATAGTTATACTTGCCGTTGCAGTACATCCGCCATTTCCTACTGTTACCTTATAAGTTGTTTTTGACTTAGGGGCAACAGTAATAGATGATGTTGTTGCACCCGTACTCCACGAGAAGATTGTACCACCCGATGCAGTAAGCGTTGTCGAGTCACCAGGGCACACACTGTCATGCGTAGCAGTAACTGAAGCTGTTACAACCGGTAAGACAGTCACTTTTACAGAATCAACAGATACACAACCCGTAGTGCTTGTTCCGGTAATGGTATACGTTACTGAAACAGTAGGTGTTGCTGTAACTGAAGCTCCTGTGGTCGCGCTCAGGCTAGTACCAGGTGACCAAACATAAGTACTTGCACCTGCAACAACTATTTTAACTGAACCACCTATACATATGGTAGAAGAAGAAGGAGTAATAGTAAGAACAGGAAGAGGGTTCACCGTTATTTTTACCGTTTTTGCATTTACACATCCCGATGCAGATGTGCCTGTTACGGTATATGTTTTTGTTGTTGCAGGAGCGGCAGTAGTTGTGTCAAAAGCAGTAGTGCTTAATCCTCCTGCCGGGCTCCAAACATAAGTAACTGCTCCGCCAGCTTTTAAGGCAACATCACTACCGGCGCATATAACTGCAGATGATGGGGTTATAGTAATTGTTGGTAATGGATTTACCTTAACAACAACAGTCT
>DATHOD010000232.1:0-8545 GCA_035485295.1 Bacteroidia bacterium | reverse complement strand
GTATAGATATACTTCGTAATTACATACAACAGTGGCTCCTGTTTTCCTGGCTATAGATTCAGCATCCAACACGTGGTCCTGATGGGCATGAGAAAGCAATATAAAATCAGGCTTTAGTGAGTCTATCTTTATGGAAGCAGCCAACGGATTACCACTAATAAATGGATCGAACAGCAAGGTTTTTCCTCCTGCCTCCACACCAAAAGATGAGTGTCCGTAATAAGTAACTTTCATGGCCTTTTTAATTGTTTGCGAATTTACGAATCATACCCCCTATTTCATTCTGCTTTTTCAATTAGTTTTTAACAATGTTGTTAATTTTAAGATAGAGTTATTAACGAAAGACATTTTGCCACGAATTGCATAAAGCATACCCCTCTAAATCTCCCCCAAGGGAGAGACTTTGACTTATTCTCGTCATTGCTAGCGTAGCGCGCCAATTTTTTGTCATGCTGAGCCTGTCGAAGCATATCTTCCAATTTTGTCATTTCCCTGCACCTTTTTGCAATTTTCAGGAAATTCAAATTGTCAATTATATGATTTTACAGTGTGTATCATGATTTCATGAAATTGCATTGCAAATTTGCCTGTTCGCCCCTCTCTCTCTTCCCAATGCGGGGAGACAAAGACAATAAAATGCAACACTTTTGACACAGAATGATGTTTTGTGTTGCATTTTTAAGACAATCCCATTGTCGTTCAATTGGTTCAATATCATTTTTGCACATGATTTATTAGTCATGGTGAGCTTATCATTAAAGTTCGGGGGAGTTACAATGCAAATTTACTGCATCTCTTTCTTTTACTTTCTAAAAGGAAAGCTATTTTTCAACAAGCTAATTTTTGCTAAAAATTTTAGCGCTAAGTTATTTTTTGAGGGTATCCTTTTTATTTCTACCCAGTCCATTATAATTTGGTTCAACTAGCCCAGTAGTATGGATTGGCAAAAACTCCAACTTTTGTGGAATTTCTTTTAAAGTAATTTTCAAAAGAGCTTTATTAGCACCAGCGACAATTTTCATTTTTCTATCATTATATCCTGCGTATACTATCAATAATTCCACCTTCTTACCTATATATTGTTGAGGCACATTCATTGAAAAACTACCGTCAATACCAGTCTGGGTAAAACCAATTTGAGTACTGTCGTTCAATAATAACGTAACAGCTGCAAATGGCAAAGATTGCTTTGACTTGGAATCCATTACCACGCCCCTAACACTATCATTTCCTGACTCTTGTTTATTCCACTTATTCGAATTCTCCTGATTCCCTAATCGTTCTATAAGCGGCTTATTATTGGGATTGTAATTCGCATTTGCACTCCCAATTATACCTGCGGTGAAAGCAGTTCCAAATAATAGCCTATTCAAAAACTGATGCCTTGAAGGTTCTACATAAACCAATTGTCTTTCTAATTGGAAGTTGTTAAACCTACCACAAACATTATGTGCAATTTTAGAAAAAAACTCGACCAATTGCTTATCAGTAAATGTTGAAAAATCTACTACTGTTTTATTACAACTCTGACAATGCCGCCCCCGTTCATTAGGGGTCATATTATCCCAGCCCTCGGTACAAGGCTTAGGAATTGTGAGTTGCATAGTCTTACTTTTAGACATTCGTTAGTTACTTACCCAAATATAGTAAATATATTCCTCCTCCCGCCCCGCCCCAAAGAGGGATAATTCATCTCCTTCCCTATCGGGGAAGGTAGGGATGGAGCCACTACCTAATCCCTAAATACTTATGTGTTTGCAGGGAAACCTGCCAGCGAGGATGCTTCTTGGTGTATTCCACTATTAATGGCATTACCTTATCGGCTTTGCTCCATTCAGGCTGTAAATAAAGCTTACACTTTTTTGAAACAAGTGCTGCGTTCTTCTCTGCCCAATTAAAATCGTCCTTATTATAAATCACCACTTTAAGTTCATCAGCTTTTGAAAAAACTTCTTCCCAGGGCTCTTTCCGCTTTTTAGGCGAAAGACATATCCAGTCGAATGCTCCTCTTACCTCTGATGAGCCTGACGTTTCCAAATGAACAGCAAGGCCCAACTTTTTTAAACTTGTAGTAAGGTGAGTTAAGTCGTACATGGCAGGTTCACCGCCAGTAACAATAACTCTATTAGCTCCCGATAATCCCACTTCTTCTACAATATCCTTAACGCTCATGACCGGGTGCTTATCAGCATCCCAACTATCTTTAACATCACACCAATGGCAGCCCACATCACAACCGGCTAGCCTAATAAAGAAAGCTGCTTTGCCCGTATGTGCACCTTCACCCTGAACACTGTAAAACAATTCCATAACAGGCAAGGTTTCCCCTTCTGTCTTTTTAGGTTTTATTCGTGTTTTAGTAAGTGTCATTGCAATTGCAAAGGTAGTATTAAAAAAATGGAGAATGGACAATGGAGAATTGAAAATTGCAATAACCTACAACTATACTACACCTTAATTTCGAAATTGGACATTCAATATTCGATATTCATGATTGAAAAGCCCCTTTAGGGGGTTGGGTGGGTGCTAAAAATTAAAATCCGCCGCTTCGCCCGATAACTCTCTTCCTTTCTTTATCGCTGTTTTCCACTCTTCCAACTCCTCATTCACCTCCGTGGATTCTTCCAATTCGTAAGATATTCCCAATTCCTGCTTTTGCAGATAGTCTTCATATACTAAAGGCAATAACTTCAATATTTGCTTTTTGCGGTACTCTTCCCACGCATCTATCAATGCTTCTCTCCAATCGCTGTTTTCTTTTACAGGCACTAACTCAATAATATCCTTCAATTCTTTAAATGCCATTTCAGCAAGCTCGTCTGCAAAGTCCATTGGCTTATGGCTCTTTTCGTAAGACAAGAAATATTTCAATATCTCTCTATCCTCATAACTACGAACAAATTTCTCAATTATATTAGGATTATATACCGATAGATAATCTCCTTCCCTTTTGCTATCTGCCGCGTCTGATCTTTCTTCGGGCATGGTTTTGTTAATGTGGTCGTAATAGATCTTCAGGTATTTATTTTCCTTTTCACCGCGAAGATCCTGCGAACCCATTAGCTTATCGGTACCCATTCGGTTATCGTAAAACTGATACCATAAAGGTAAAACCCATTCACTATTCTCTCTTTCGTTATTATATTCTTCGGTAAACCGAACATAATCTTGCCACTCAAATTCATAGTCAGTTTCAGCCGGATCTACCTCTGCCTCGCTACTTTGGAAGAACTCCACATACAGATCGAACTCCCATTGGGTAATTGACGGAACAAAATTGCATTGCTTGATATTATACTCCCAGTAGCGGAAGTCTACTGTAGAAACCACCCCGGGCAGTTTAATCTTCTCAGCCCTCCATTGGCATTGCAGGTTAAATAATTTCTTTTGTTGTATTTGCCAAAGGCAGCTTTGAGCCTGATTATAAAACCTAAGCTGGTGGTCCTCGTTATGGTCGTAATAAAACTTGCCCCAGTTTATCCAGGTTACTTTTCGGCGTGCGTACGCCTTAATGAACTCCTCAATATCGTCTGGATGATATGTGGTAAAGAATTCCTTATAACGCGGATTATTACGGAGCTCATACTCTATCTCCATACGTGCCACAGCTTCACGCTGGGCATCATCCACCTCTTGCTTAAGATGTTCAGGAAGGTTCTCCTTATTTTCGTTTTCAGTTTCCATTACTATGCTTTTTGCGCCTCTGCTCCGCGTTTCTTATTCAGCATATCCATATACATATCTATATTCCTCAAAAAGTATTTTATCGTATTCTCATGTCCTGTTTCTATCATCACGTCGTAAAGGCTTTCATTCTTCTTTGAATACTTCCCTACCTTGCACTTTCCCTTCGATTGTGAAGCCACAAAAATTAAAGGTAACTTGTCAGTTATGTTAAGGTCTAGTAGTAAGTCGTACTCCTCTTTCACAAAGCTACCAATAATATTTGTTAAAGGTTTATAATACCAGTTAATATCTTTCATAGTGAAACATTGCTGGTCAATTGACGTTGTAACATTTCCCGGTAATTCTTTTTGCGCAAAATATCCCAATGATTTTACCTTTTTACCTTTTTTTCTTAAAAACTCAATGTATTCCTTTACCAATTCTACTTGTTCAATATTATCGGCACTATAAATAACACCTACACTTTTCGCTGCATCCATATTCATTATGGTACGGGCACGGCTTGCTCCGGCGCTTTCCTTAGCCAGGAAATATTGCCCGATGCGCATTCGTATATTTTGCAGAAAAGCCACCTTTTTAAAATTTGCCCAAATGTATTATATAGAACTATATATAGTAGTTTTTATTTTTGCACCACGGTTTTAAATTAAATGGCTACATTATTAATGAAAAACACTGAGATTACTTCGCCCCGACATGATGTGAGGCTCGTAATGACGTTCGATCGAGGCGTCATTGCAATACGCCGCAAGGCGGAGAAGCAATCTGTTTTATGCACCTAATGGACGAATTACTGAAATATAAAATAGGCATAACCCTTATTGATGGCGTGGGAGACATTAACGCCAAGAACCTTATTGCCTATTGCGGAAGCCCTGAGGCTGTGTTCAAACAAAAGAAGGATCATTTGTTAAAAATACCGGGCATTGGTGAAAACACGGCTGCATCTATTGTTAAACAAGATGTATTGAAACGTGCCGAAGAAGAAATTGCCTTTATTGAAAAGAATAACATTACCCCTCTTTTCTATTTAGATAAGGAATATCCACTACGCTTAAAGCAATGCAGTGATTCGCCTGTAATGCTTTACTATAAAGGGAATGCTGACCTTAATTCGGCACGCATTCTTGCTGTAGTTGGCACCCGCAATATTACCGACTACGGAAGAAAAATGACCCATGAACTTGTAAATGGCTTGAAAAGCTCCGGTGCATTGATCGTTAGCGGATTAGCATTCGGAGTTGATGCCGCTGCCCACCGAGCAGCATTAAGTGCTGGCAGTTCAACAGTTGGTGTGGTTGCCCATGGCATTGACCAGTTATACCCGGCCGAACACTACAACATAGCTCAGAAAATGCTTGAAAATGGGGGTTTACTTACTGAGTTCATGAGTAAAACAGAGGCCATACCTGCTAATTTCCCTAAACGTAACAGGGTAATAGCAGGTCTGTCCGATGCAGTGGTTATTGTAGAATCAAAGGAAGCCGGTGGAGCAATGATAACAGCGGAGATTGCATTCTCATACGACCGCGAAGTAATGGCATTCCCTGGCAAAATAGATGATATATGCTCCCAAGGCTGTAACAGGCTAATACAACAAAACAAAGCATATCTCATTCGTTCAGCTAATGATGTGTTAGAATATTTGCAATGGCAACAAGACTTATCTCATATACCTGCCCAGCAAGAACTTTTACTCGACCTGAGCCCGGAAGAAGAGATTATAATAAACACTCTAAAAGCCAATAGAGTACCTATGTATATTGATGACCTGACTATTCAATCAAAGCTTACACCTGGTATACTTTCTTCCCATCTTTTAACACTGGAATTTGCAGGCGTGCTTAAGTCTTTACCCGGAAAAATGTACAGCCTATAATCGAATAGAAAGGTGCCGTTATTTTTTGTAACTTCGCCGCTCGTTTTTAGGTATAGATGAAACTCCGACAGAAAGAAGTAAACTCCTCATTATTAAAACTTTTTATCCCCTGCCTTGCCATAGCATGCTGTGCTATTATAAGTTCATGCAACAGGAAGAACAACAATACTTCCGATAAAAGTATAAGTCTTGTTCAGTTATTACTTGGTAATGGCAATAGCCCTTTCCGAAACACTGCTTTAGGCACAGATATAAATACTGTTTTAAAGTCGGAAAAGAAGGAGCCTGATGAAAAGGATTCCAACTACTTATACTATTCTATGCCGATGGATACCCTTTTTCCTGATTCGGTAAATGCAACCATTGATACACTCAACTATTATACCATTGCCTACAACTTTACCCAGCAAAAATTGAACGAAATAGATGAGTACGTATATCTGGCTACTGACTCAGCTGCTTCTGTCCTGCAACAAAGGTTATCAGATTACCTAACTACCAAATATGGCGAGGGAAATAAAGGCAGCGATAGCAAAGTATGGACCTTTAAAAAGAATGGGATAAAGACCAATATCTCATTAAGCAATGAAAGTGAGGAATATGACTATGGAAAACTATCATTGGTATACTATACCGAAGATTAACGGTTAAAAAATCAATACGTTTTACAAAAATCAGTACCTTTCACCCTTCCTAATGCTGAAAATGTATGAGTGATATACTACTGGACGTAAAAAATCTAACAGTAGACTTTAAAAGTGAGGACGATACCGTACGCGCGGTAGATGGCATTAGCTATACACTCAACAAAGGTGAATCGCTGGGTATTGTAGGTGAATCGGGTTCAGGCAAAACAGTTAGCTCATTGGCGCTTATGCGCCTTATACCAAGCTCAGGCAAAATAGTTACCGGTGAATTACTTTTTAATTCACACACAAAGGGTATGGTAGATGTTACCAAACTTAGCGAGAAGGAAATGCGCAACTTGCGTGGTAACGAAATTGCCATGGTTTTCCAGGAACCAATGACATCGTTAAACCCCGTATATACTTGTGGTAACCAGGTTATGGAAGCAATCATGCTCCACCAGAAAGTATCGAAGGCAGAGAGCCGCAATCGTACACTGGAACTATTTAAACAGGTGAAACTTCCAAGGCCGGAAAATATTATTGACTCCTACCCTCACCAGCTTTCAGGCGGACAAAAACAAAGGGTAATGATAGCAATGGCAATGTCTTGTCAGCCTTCTATTTTAGTAGCTGACGAACCAACTACAGCACTCGATGTTACTGTTCAGCATGCCATTTTAGAGCTAATGAAAGAGCTACAAGCTGAGAACAATATGAGTATCATCTTCATTTCGCATGACCTTGGGGTTATTGCAGAAATATCGGAGAAGGTATTGGTAATGTACAAAGGCAAGATTGTAGAACAAGGCAATATTTTGGATGTTTATTCTAATCCGCAACACCCATATACAAAGGGCTTGCTTGCATGCCGCCCTCCATTAGATAAGCGCTTGTATATACTCCCTACTGTAGCTGACTTTATGAAACCGGGAGCAGATGGTATTCAGAAAGCAAATCAGAAACTTAGCGATGTAATAGATAAATATATTATCACTCCCGAAGTTCGTAAAAAGGACCACGAGAAACTATATAGCCAGGAACCTGTTCTTAAAATTGAAGGACTTAAAACATATTTTCCAATTAAGACTGGCTTATTCGGTAAATCGACTGACTTTGTAAAAGCAGTTGACAATGTGAGTTTTGATGTATACCCTGGAGAAACACTGGGAATTGTTGGAGAATCAGGTTCAGGGAAAACCACCTTAGGCCGAACCATACTTCGACTAATAGAACCAACCGGTGGAAGTATCTTTTACAAAGGAACAGATCTAATGTCCCTTTCCCAAAAGGAAATGCGCGGCTATCGTAAAAAAATGCAGATTATATTCCAGGATCCATATTCTTCTTTAAACCCGCGTATTACTATTGGTGAGGCTATTATGGAACCTATGCAAGTGCATAAAATATTAAAGAACGACAGGGAACGCAAGGACAGAGTAATAGAATTGTTGGAACGTGTGAATATGAATGCTTCACACTTCGACCGTTATCCACACGAATTTTCAGGAGGACAGCGCCAGCGTATTTGCATCGCACGTGCAGTGGCACTTAATCCACAATTTATTATTTGCGATGAAAGCGTTTCCTCACTCGACGTTTCGGTGCAGGCACAGGCACTTAACTTACTTGCAGAACTAAGAAAAGATTTTGGCTTCACATACATATTCATCTCTCACGATATATCAGTTGTTAAGTTTATATCAGACAGGATGCTTGTATTGTACAATGGTCAGATAGAAGAAATAGGCGATGCAGATGATATCTATTTCAACCCACAAAAAGATTATACCAAACGCTTGATAAGTGCCATCCCTAAAGGCCGTATTGAGGACATCAGAATGTCTGTAGAAGAGCGCAAACAAAGAAAAGCAGCTATAGTTTAATTATGTCAGATAAACAATTGCAGGTTTACAATACGCTAACGCGCAAAAAGGAAATCTTTACTCCAATGCATCCGCCATATGTGGGTATGTATGTATGTGGCCCTACAGTTTATGGAGATGCTCACTTAGGCCATGCAAGGCCCTATATTACTTTTGATGTAGTTAACCGTTACCTGACACATGTAGGTTACAAAGTGCGTTATGTAAGAAACATCACAGACGTAGGCCATTTGGAAAATGACAGTGACGACGGAGAAGATAAAATAGGTAAAAAGGCTCGGCTTGAAAAATTGGAGCCAATGGAAATTGTTCAGCACTATACTTTGGGTTTCCATAAGAATATGGACCAGTTGAATATCATTCCCCCTTCTATAGAACCGCAGGCATCTGGGCATATCATTGAGCAGATTGAAATGATCAAGAAGCTGATTGAACATGGGTATGCTTATGAATCTAAAGGCTCAGTT
>DATHOD010000231.1:0-17756 GCA_035485295.1 Bacteroidia bacterium | reverse complement strand
TTGCAGGAGGACAGCCAAATGTAATGCTTGGTTTTACCTACTACAATGGTTATGCTTCTACAACAAACGGCTATGTTGCGGTAGGTATGGCAGTTGACAATATTAGTGTATACGCTCCGGCTGCATACGATTTAGGTGTTGCGTCACAAAACCTGCCATTTCTTATGCAAGTTGGCAAGCCATATACATTTACAGGCACAATTAATAACTACGGAGGAGATAGCATAGTTTCAATGAATGTAAATTATAGCGTTAATCATGGTCCTGTACAAGTAGATAATGTAACAGGTATTACTGGTTTTAATGGCCTTACAACATTTAACTTTAGTCATAACATTCCATTCACCCCATCAGCTACAGGTAATTACTCTGTAAGGTTTTGGGCTGATAATCTGAATAGTGGTAATGTTGACTCAAAACATAGCAATGATACATTGGTTGCTAGTTTTATGGCAGTAGATACGGTTCAACCTAAATCTGTATTGTATGAGGAAGGTACCGGACAATCTTGTGTTTATTGCATGCTTGCAGGCCCTAATCTTGATTCAGTGGCACCTGTAGTAAAGCCATATTGCAATATTATCAGCTACCACGTTCCTATCCCTAGTGCACCAGATTATATGTACCAGGTTACAAGCCCTACTACAGATACAAGGGCTAACTATTATGGTGTTTATTCAAATGGAACACCTGATGGTTTCATGGATGGATGGAATAATCTTTACCCGGGCGCTCTTGCTGCTCCTAATGATTTTTCAACCCCTGTAATTGCGCAGGAAGCAGCAGCCGGTTCACCATTTAAGATCAATATTTCAACTTGCACGTATGCTACAAATACTCAAACCTATAATATCACTGCGTCAATAACTGCTTATGGGCCTTTTGCTGCGGGTTTAACTGCACAAGTTGCGTTGATTGCGGATTCTATTACCTATACACAAGATTATAGTGCTGATGATCCTACAGCATCTTTCGCACCTCCTATTGGTTCAAGTTCAGGTGGAAGCTATCCTGGTGCACCTGACTACCTGTATGAGTATACTATGAAATTCCCGCACGTAGCAGAGCAAATGTTACCTACCGGTAATGGTACAACATTGTCTTCTTTCACAGCAGGTCAAACCCAGACTCTTAACCTGTCATGGAAAAGTACTCACCCTTTGTCATACAAGCCTAATACATACCCATATGATTCAAGTTCAACAATGCATATGGTTGTATTCGTTCAGACTAATACAGGATTGGCTGCAGCTGGTGTTCCTGCAAAATTTGTTTACCAGTCAGCTTCGGCATTGGTATCTAACATTGTAGGTATTGATGAAGTTAAGAATGAAGTAGGCTTTAATATGTATCCTAACCCAAGCAGGGGTAATACTACAATTGTATATAGCCTCAACAAGACCCAGCAAGTTACTATTGAAGTGTATGATATGTTTGGACAAAAGGTATATGTAGCCAACAATGGGCAAGTAGCTGCAGGTGAGCATACAATAAATATAAATAGCCAGCAATTTCAGTCAGGTGTTTATACTGTTGTATTCAGAACTGATGGCGGTGTATCTACTCAGAAGCTGATAATTCAACAATAAGAAAAGAGCAAAATAAACGGCTCCCGATATCGGGAGCCGTTTTATACTTAGGTTATTTAAAGGATATTGACTATATTTGATAAAAGGAAATACCAGATTATGAAAAAATATATACTTTCTGCAATTGTGTTGTTATTAATGTCTACCCTCGGTTTTGGTCAATTATCATTACAGGATAGTACCGGAGCAACAATTAGTAACGGAGATACTATAAAAGTATACGGAGTGTATGGATTCCAATTATCCACATCGCGATATATCTATAATAGTTCATTAGCAACTACGGGTCAGGTGCTTTGTGCACCAACTATAGATACTACAACAGGTTGTACATATAGTGTTTGTATTGGTACAACATGTTATCCACCTAAAGCGGTAGGAAATAATTTCTTATCACCTAAGTTTTCTATACCTGCGGGTAAAAACCCTAATGCGTTCTATGCAGACTATAATGCAACAAATCCCGGAACCACAATCATAAGGTACGATATTCGAAATAGCCTTGCTACTGATTCAACCTGGGTTTATATTGAATTCGTTGCTACACCTACCGGTATAGCCCCCGTAATCAATAACGTGCAGGTATCCTCACTTTATCCCAATCCTGCTACTAATATGGTAAAATGTGCCTATCATACCGATGCTGATGCACAGTTTGGAATTTACAACTCATTGGGGCAATTAATGCAAACTGTTTCGGCTCCTGCTTCAAAAAGCAATGTGGAAATTAATGTTGCGGGCATACCTTCGGGTGTATATATATGCAAATTGAAAGCTACTACCGGCACAGGTGCTGTATACCGTAAGCTTATAGTTTCTCACTAAGTAGTAGTACTTATCAAAATAATAAAAGTGATATGATGAAAAGAATTCTCGTTTTCCTGTTTTTGTTTGCATCGGTAAATGTGTTTGCGCAAGGCATGAAAAATTCGAAGGTTCCCGCTGTACAAATAAAAAAACTGGATGGGTCAGCTACGAATAGTTCTACATTTTCTAATAATGGCAAACCTATTATAATTGATTTCTGGGCTACATGGTGTAAGCCGTGTATAGCTGAATTGGAAGCAATTGCTGACCAATATGCACAATGGACTAAGGAAACGGGGGTAAAGGTTATTGCCATTTCGGTTGATGACGCACGTACTATGGCAAAAGTGGCGCCATTTGTAAAAGAAAAGGGCTGGACATATGAAACTTATCTTGATCCTAACCAGGATTTTCAACATGCCATGCAGGTTATAAATTGCCCTTGTGTATTTATAGTTGATGGCAGCGGACAGATAGTATGGGTGCATAACTCGTACATGGAAGGTGATGAAGATAAGCTATATGAGGCGCTTAAGAAGTACGTAAAGAAATAAAACCACATTTCTCAGAATAATAACTTATGAGGATACGCAGAATTCTGTTTTTCCTTGTAATGTTTTTTTCTATTTCCGGGAGAACACAAGAAGCAAAAATTTCAAAAATACCTTCTGTACAAATCAAAACAATGGAGGGGAAATCAGTCAATACCTTAACATTCTCAAATAATGGAAAGCCAATGGTTATTGATTTTTGGGCTACCTGGTGTGTGCCTTGTGTTATGGAATTAAATGCTATAGCTGATAAATATGAATATTGGAGGAGGGAAACCGGGGTGAAAATTATAATAGTTGCAGTGGATACAGTGCATAATACAACTACAGTATCATCGTTTGTAAAAAATAAAGGATGGCAATATGAGGTTTATCTGGATCAGGATCAGAATTTGCAAAAGGCCATGCAGGTAAATGATACTCCTTGTACATTTGTAATTGATGGGGGTGGGAAAGTAGTATGGATGCATAATTCATATATGGAAGGCGATGAAGACAAAGTATTTGAGGAATTAGAAAGAATTAAGTAATCAATAAAAACTAAAAAATTGTGAGGAGGGTACAATTCGGATTTTTATTACTGATTTTAAGCGCAGCGGGCCATGCCCAAAGCTTAAGCGATGGACAGCTTCATGGCAGCTATGAGATAGATGCTCAAACATATAAAGCTGATTCACTTATTGGCGCGCCGAATGTGCCTGAAAAAATGGGATTGAATACTTATGCCCAGTTAGATTATACCAATGGTAAAATATCAGCTGGTATAAGATATGAAGCGTATGAAAATGTATTGCAAGGATATGATGCCCGCTATAATGGCAGTGGAATTGCAAACAAATACCTACGGTTCGCCGATTCAACAATCGACGTGACTGTTGGTAATTTTTATGAACAGTTTGGCAGCGGCCTTGTATTACGCTCATATTGGAATTACCAGTTAGGTGTAGATAATTCAATAGATGGAGTTAGAATGAAGTATAAATTATATAAAGGCATAACTATAAAAGGCCTTATAGGCCACCAGCGTGATTATTGGCAAGAAGGAACGGGAATTGTGAGAGGTGTAGATGCCGAAGTAAACATAAATGAACTGGATTCTGCCCTGGCAGCTAAAAAGACCAAAGTTATTTTGGGCGGAAGCTTTGTAAGCAAATACCAAACGGCAAGCAGTACTATTTATAATATGCCTGCCAATGTAGGTGCAACCGCAGGGCGTATAACTATTAATAACGGAGGCTTTACTTTGTATTCGGAATACGCATACAAAATAAATGACCCTTCAACCGTTAATTCATACATATATAAGGCAGGACAGGCTTTCCTGGCTCGCGCCGATTATTCAACCAAAGGCTTTTCAGTATCGGTAAGTGCCGAGAGTATGGATAATATGAGTTATAAATCAGACCCAACAGCTACAAAAAACGATCTTGATATTAATTACCTGCCAACACTTCCGCGTGATGAAACGTATCAATTGGCGCAAATTTATCCGTATGCTACCCAACCCAATGGTGAAATGGGAGTAGATGGAGAAATAAGATACACCCTTCCAAAAGGTAGTCCACTAGGGGGGAAGTATGGCACTGAGTTAAATGTAGAATATTCTGCAATAAGTGCCCTTGATACTACTAACCTTAATGACCTTCAGACCGCACGCCAGGAATACTCAGTAAACTATTTAATGTTTGGAAAAGAGACATATTTCAATAACCTTACATTTGAACTCAAACATAAATTCTCTCCTAAATTTAGAATGATACTTCAATACGCAAATGAGACCTATAATAAAGACGTGATACAGAATGAGACTGGTTATGGTATAGTACATTGTAATATTGGCGTGTTTGATGGATACTATCGTATAACACCATCTAATACCTTGCATTTTGAGGCCCAGGAATTATATACACTGCAGGACCAAGGCAGTTGGGCATTTGGTCTGGTTGAAATGAATTTTGGTTCAAATTGGTTTTTAGGTGCATTAGACGAATACAATTACGGCAATTCTATTGCTGATCAGCAGATACATTATTTCACCGTTACAGGTGGATATACCCACAATGCGCTTAGGGTTACCTTAGGTTATGGAATAACCCGTTCGGGTATATTGTGTGTAGGTGGAGTATGCAGGCAAATTCCGGCTTCCAATGGCTTTACAATTTCTATTACTAATAGCTTCTAATTATGAATAAATTGAGTAACTTGGCTACTATTAATCGCTTACCTATGCGTATAATATCTATTGTAAGTATTATTTTTCTCTGCTTTTTTATAGCTACCTGCGATAAGGTAGCAGTTCCTTTAAAAGCAACAAACGGGCCGGCGCCTACTTTACCAACAACCCCTCCTGACCTTGTTAATCATACTACTGATAGTACAATACATAAAGTATTAATTGAAGATTATATGGGCCATTTCTGTACCAATTGCCCTGCTGCGGTTACCATTGCCGAAGGCATAGTAAGTGGTTCAAGCGGGCATGTTATATCAATGGAGGTGAATGTTGGATACGATGCCGATCCTGCTGGTATTACCGGGGCACCTCTTGTCCCTCCGGGTTTACCTGACACAGCGTATAAAAATGATTATAGAACAGCTGCGGGGACTGCCTGGGATAGCGCCCTTGTTAATACTGCAGTTGAAGGAGTACCGCAAGGCATGGTTAGCCGTATGTATGTTGATGCAGGTTATGACCAGGATATAACCCCGGGTAATTGGGGGACCGTAGCCGACACAATATATAATGCACCTTTATTAGCATCTATTACTATGGTAGATAGTAGTTGGATAAAGCAACAGATCTTTGGTGCTGCGGTAACGGTTACATTGAAAAACAGTATTTCATCGGGTGCCCAATATTTCTTGCAATTAGTGCTTGTTGAAGATAGTGTTCTTGATTGGCAAACCAATGCAGGTACGCCTATTCAATATTATGCGCACAGAAATGTATTAAGGTCAGCTATAAATGGTTCATGGGGCGATCAAATTTCCCTTACTACCGGTGTTCCGCTTACAAAATACTATGCCTTTAGTTCAGCTAATTTCAGGTATAATTCAGCAAATATTGCCACCCCGCCGCAGGTGCCGGCCAGGTTATGGAATATGGCAAAATGCTCTGTTATTGCCTTTTTATATCAACGCTTAGGGACAGGCACTAAAAATGATTTTTACATATTACAAGCTCAAATACTGCATCTTTAAAACATAAGGGAGTATACTTATTTCTTTAGTTTGGCGTTAAATAGTAATATTGTCCAGTGAATATTAATAATTAGAGAAAGAGTTAAAAAAAAGGATGCACTTGCGTAGCATAAATATCTTTTTCTATATTTGCCCCGCACAATAAATCAACTTGTTAATAGTTTAAACAAAAAGAATCAATAATCACACTCAATTCAATTTAGTTATGACACAGGAAAAGAAAAAAAATGGTATACCGGCATTTGCAGGTATAGTAATCCTGGTAGCCCTTGTTGTTGGTTGGCTGCTTTATAATTATGTACTTGGTAACGGCGGCAACTTCGAAGGTGGCAACCATGATAATAAGCCATTACCAAATAACTACCTTGCTATTATGTATAAGGGTGGTGTTATTGTGCCTTTCCTTATTGCAATACTTCTTGTTGTTTTAACATTTGCTATCGAGCGTTTCTTTACTATTAGCATGGCAAAGGGCAAAGGCAGTGTTGAGCCATTTGTTAGAAGAGTGAAAGAAATGGTTTCTGCCGGCAACCTTGATGGTGCTATTGCAGAATGCGACAAGCAAAAGGGTTCTGTTGCTAACGTAATTCGTTCGGGCCTGGTTAAATACGAACAAGTTGAAAAGGACAATGTAATGGATAAAGAAGCTAAAATAGCCGCTATCCAAAAGTCATTGGAAGAAGCTACTTCGCTTGAGCTTCCAATGCTATCAAAGAATTTATTTATCATGTCAACCTGTGCTTCCATATCAACCCTTGTAGGGCTGCTTGGAACAGTATTAGGTATGATAAAAGCGTTTGCCGCACTTGCGCAGGCAGGCGCACCGGATGCTATTGCACTTGCAAATGGTATTTCTGAAGCTCTTATCAATACATTCCTTGGAATTTTGGCTGCAGCATTAGGTATCGTGTTCTATAATGTGTTCACTAACCTTATAGATACACTTACTTATGGTATGGATGAAGCTGGTTTCAGCATAGTACAAACCTATTCGGCTTCACATAAATAAGACAAGCATTTAAACTGCTTTTGCAATTTAAATTATGCCGAAAATAAAGATACCCCGGAATAGCCCTTCTATAGACATGACGCCCATGGTTGACTTGGCGTTCCTGCTGGTAACCTTCTTTATGTTAACTACTAAGTTCAGGCCCGAAGAAGCTGTACAGGTAACTATTCCATTTTCAGTTTCACAAACCAAATTGCCTGATAACGTTACTACCATTTCTATTGATAGTGCAGGCCGTGTATTTTATGATATGGACGGAAAAGATGCACGTGCTACCTTGTTCAAGTATATGGCTGGAAAGTATAAGATTGCTATTTCGGACCAGGATATTGCCCGTTTCTCGGTTATGGGTCCTTTCGGTGAATCGATGGGAGATATGAAGAAATATATTGAAAGCAGCGAAGAGGATAGGAAGGTAATGAACCATGCAACTCCGGGTATTCCTACTGATTCGACAAAAGGTGATGAACTGGCAGATTGGGTAAATTTGGGATTAAGTGCATCACTGGCAGATTATAATGATAAAAAGTCAGCAGGGCAGACGGTAAATCCTCCAAGATTTGCTATAAAGGCAGATTCAAGAGCTAAGTATAAAATTGTAAAACAGGTTATTGACATATGTCAGAAACAAGGTGTACCCCACTTTAACCTGATAACAAGCATGAAAGCAAAATAAGATGGCAGATGTAGGCGGCGGCGGAGAAGGTGGAGGCCACGGACGGCACCAGAAAAAGAGAGCAAAAAAGCTTTCTACCAGGATAGATATGACCCCAATGGTAGATTTAGGCTTTCTGTTGCTTACCTTTTTTATGTTAACCACTACTTTCAGCAAGCCTAAGGTTATTGAACTTACCCCTCCGGTTAAGGATCCTCATATTAAAACAGAAGTGGATACAACTACGCTCACAATTATTATGAGCGCTAATAATAAAGTTTACTATTACAATGGTCTATTACCGGCTAATCCTGATAGTAATAACTTAAATCTTACTGATTTTTCTGACAATGGTATCCGCAAAATAATTTTGGCTAAGAACTCCTTCGTATTGCAACAATTACCAGCTCTTGACCAAAAGCACGATGCTCACCAAATGGCAGATACTACCTACAGTAGGTTAAAGGATCAGGTAGAAGGAAAGAAGCAAGCGGTATTTGTTATTTTAAAAACAGATTCAGCAGCTAAGTATTTGAATGTGGTAAGTATGTTAGATGAAATGGATATATGTAATGTAGGTAAATACGCGTTGGTAGATGCAAGTGCAGCAGAATTGAATATGATGAGAGACTATAATAACAAGCATAAGATTCAGTAATCGCTATGGCAGGTCAACAATCATTGGGCAGTTGGAGCGATGTTACGAGCGTAGGCCGTAATGAAATTGTATTTGAAGGCAAGAATAAGGACTATGGCGCTTTTGAAATAAGGCGTCGTTATAAGAAAGTGCTTTATATTGCTTTTGCTGTTGCTGTGGGTATTGCTGCATTGGGTCTCACTTCTCCTTTAATTTTGAAAGCAATAAGTAAAAAGGCGGATGATTCAGTAAAGAACATATCAGTTCATCTTACTGCCCCTCCGCCTGTTAATCCTAATACACCGCCACCTCCTCCTCCGCCACCGCCACCGCCACCAAAGATTTTGATCAACCAGTTAAAGGTTACACCTCCTGAGGTAGTGAAGCATGTGTTAGATAGCGTTCCTCCTCCTACAGTTCACCAGGAAGCCCAAACTAACGTGGGTAACCAAAACGTTAAAGGAAAGGACACAACTATACTTACACCTATTACCGGCAATTCTACAATTGGTGATAATAGCAATCAGGTATTTACCATTGTACAGCAAATGCCTAAATTCTCGGGTGGCGATGTATACAAATACATTGGCGATCATATTCAATATCCTGAAGTGGAGAAGGAAGCAAATATTTCTGGAACAGTTTATGTGGGCTTTATAGTTGAAAAAGACGGCTCTATTACCGATGTAAAAGTACTTCGTGGTGTACCGGGTGGTCCAAACCTTGACAAAGAAGCTAAACGTGTTATTTCAGGAATGCCTAACTGGTCACCAGGTATGCAAAACGGACATGCTGTAAGGGTATCATATACTGTGCCTATCAAGTTCGAGCTCAGGTAATTCATTTATCGTGGCTGCTAATTCGCCTTTGCAAAAATTCTACATTCTTATTGGCAGCATATTTTCTGTATTTTATGTTTTCGTCGGTATTATGTTTCTTACTGGTTTAGTAACCTTTGGATTAGAATACCAAGCAAGAATGTTATTTGGTATCGGCATTTTTGCATATGGCATTTTCCGTGTGTTTATGTTTTACAAACGTTATAAACGAATGCGCGAGGGCGAATAATGATAAGGAAAGGCCTATTATATATATCAATTCTCTCTATTGTTGCCTGTGGGCATGGTGGACCTGAGTTAGATACACCCACATCAGGTTCAATAAATATTAGTGCCGATGATGCTTATAAGCCAATTGTTGAAGCTGAGATTAATGTATATCAGGCGCTATACCCAAGGGCTAAAATACATGCCCATTATGAATCTGAAGATTCAGCGTTCAAAGATCTGCTTGCTGATTCCGCACGCCTAATTATAGTAAATCGTAAGCTCACAACACAGGAGGAGAATTATTTTAGTAACAAGCAGCTCTTCCCCGAGCAGGTTAAAATAGCCACTGATGCCCTTGCACTTATTGTAAACAATGATTGCCCCGATACCTTACTTCCCCTTGATAAGGTAAAGGCTATTTTCAGTGGACAGGATAGTACATGGAAGGCAGTGGTATTTGACCACGAAAATTCAGGCAATGCCCGCTATATTCAAGAAAATATTTTGCAAGGCAAGCCATTACCTAAATACTGTTTTGCGGTCTATAGTAATCCACAGGTAATTGATTATGTAAGCAATAATAAGAATGCATTAGGTATAATAAGTGTAAACTGGATAAGTAATGAGTATGATTCAACTGTAATAAGCTTTCAGAAAAGGATTAAGGTAATAGCTATATCTCCCAAGGATAGTAAGAACCCTGGTGATTATCACCAGCCTTACCAGGCATATATGAAAATGGATGACTATCCGCTTTGCAGAGATATGTATATAATTAGCCGTGAGCCAAGGACTGGTTTAGGTAGTGGGTTCTTATCGTTTGTAACAGCCGACAAAGGCCAGCGTATTATTTACCGCGAAGGACTACTTCCTGCTACTGTTCCTACCCATATTATAAGCTATTAACAGGCAAACTTCATTTTTCTATCATCTCTTTGTTCTAAATTAGGGCATAAAATCATTTTTTCTACCTTTGACACTCTCAAATTATACTATATGAAAGGGACCGCATTCAGAAAAATCACATTGTTAGCAGGTTGCATTACATTAACTGTCCTTTCGAATGGGCAAACATTGCAACAGGCAATACAACTTACCAAGAACGAACAGTTTGAAAAGGCTGATAAAGCATTCAAGGCTCTTTTAGCTACTCAACCAACTAATGGGCAGTTTTATTTTTACGAAGGCGAGAACTTCTTTGGATGGGGAATGCAAGACAGTGCACAAGCAGCCTACGAAAAGGGTATAAAGTTGAATGCTACTAATGCATTAAACTATGCCGGACTTGGCAAAGTATTGTGGTATAATAAGAAGAATGATGATGCTAACCACAACTTTTATACTGCGAAAACTATAAGCAAATCAAAGGACCCAATCGTACTAAATAAGATTGCGGAGGCTTATATTTCAGCTCCAAATAAAGACCTGAAAGACGCATTAGACCTGCTTAATCAATCAGTTTTATTAGACTCTAAGACAAATCCCGATACATATATCGATCTGGGTGATGCTTATTTGGCTCAGAACCCATCAGATGGGTCAAAGCCAATCGAAGAGTATGAAAAGGCCTTGAGCATTGATCCTAAGAATGTAACCGCCATATTGCGTGAGGGTGTTTTATATCAAAGAGCAAAGAACTACGAGCTTTCATTCAATTATTTCCAAAAAGCTACTCAAATGGATTCGACCTTTGCGCCGGCATACCGTGAGAAGGCAGAGATGTTATATGAAGCCGGGCAATTTGACAAGGCTATTGTTCAGTATCAAAAGTATTTGCACCTGAATGATGCTGTAAGTGCACGGATCAGGTATGGCGAATTTTTATTCCTTGCAAAAAAATACGATGACGCTATTAACGAAATTCAAAAGGTATTTACTAAAGATTCTTCCAATGTGATATTGTACCGTGTAATTGCTTATTCTCAGTATGAGAAGAAAGATTACAAGAATGGATTAACCAATATCACTAAGTTCTTTGCAAAAGCACCTACAAGTGGTGTAAAAATGATTGCTTCAGATTATTCTTATTATGGTAAACTCCTTTCTAAGAATGGGCAGGATTCACTGGGCATAGATAAAATGAACAAGGCCGCAATGTTAATGCTTGCAAGTGATGGACCTACTGCTGAAGTTGGACAGATATATTCTGATATAGGCCTGCTATATTTCCAGTCAAGCAGGTATGATAAAGCAGTTCAGTATTTCCAAATGAGAGTGAAATTGCCTCAGGCGACAGTAAATGATTATAACTATTTAGGTAGGGCTGCCTTCCAGAGCAGGCAATACCAGAAGTCAGATTCAGCTTTTGCTGTAATTGTTAATGCAAGGCCTGATCTTATGCTGGGTTATTTGTGGAGATTCTATTCCAACGAATCAATGGATTCAACTTTTACAGGCTCTGCAAAACCTTTTGCTGATACTTATATTCAAAAGGTAGGTGCTGATACCATGAAGAATACCGAAGGTGTAATAGCGGCATATAGCTACTATGCGCTTTGCGACATTGCGAAGAAAGACTATGAAGGCGCAAAGCAATGGTGGACAAGAGTAAAAGGTATTGATCCGGCTAATGCTCAGGCTAAGATGTTCTTTGATAGTATTAAGAAGCAGCAACAGCCTATTAAGAAAGAAGACACTAAGAAAGGTACAAGTAAGTAATAACCCTAACTAAGGGAAGTTTTATTACTGCTTTTTTGGCTTAGCAGAATAGGTATACGTATATGTAATAAGATCAGGTGTTTGGTAAGTCATTACCATCCTGGCATCAGTTATACTCACAATTTTAAACAGCATAATTGTGGCAGGGTCACCAAATGACACGCTCACTGCATTACCCCAGGTTGGTTTCCACTTACCTGTTCCGGGTACTCCTTCCCTGGTAATAAAGAATGTGCTATCGGGAAGAAACGTCATCCCATCGTTCTGTTCTTTTGCATTTACCGCAGCAGCCACTCCAAACTGTTCTATAGTATCAAGCTTCCAAGGCTTGCATAGCATTTGAGTTTTCTCAGCAGAAAGCGGGCTTTTAACCATGTGTGCTCGTGGGTTAACCTTTTGCTGGGCTATTCCCTGTAAGGCAAAAACTGTACAAATAACTAATGCTGGTATAGTTTTCATGAAATGATTAATTACTGAATATAAACCATTACATTTTGGAACTTTTCATACTTAACCTGGTTTGAAGCATCATGCGCGTAGTCAGGCCCTGCTACTGAAAAATCAATATTTATTTTAATTGTTGAAACATCAATTTTCCTTTCTTTAAGTGCTTCCGTAATTGCATCCTTTGCATCTTTTGCCCTTCTGTGAGCCAGATTTTTATTTGTATGGAATAAACTGGTTGGCACCTTCGAAGCACTTCCTTTTATTGATAATGATACAGAACCTGATGAAACTTTTGATGCTACCTTGTCTATAAAGGATTTAAAGTCAGCATCTTCCTTATTGATCTTATCTATGTTATAAGCAAAGTATCTTGTAAAATCAGCATCAGAATGAGGCATTTTGGCTGTATCCTTAGAATACTGTTCTTGCTTTTGTTTCATTGATGCATCTTTCATTGCAAGTGCATTTAATGAAGTTAAATCAGTAGGGAGATTGTGGTATATGTAATTTGTTTTTTTCTGTTGGTCATAATTACGTACAATGTTCCCTTTTTTATCCGCAAGATATAGGTCCTTCATATGCTTTAGCTTAGTATCCTTTGCATCTACGTCAAGAATATAGCTGTGGTCGTACATTAGATTTTTAAAGGTAAAGTATCCGTTATCGTCAGTCAATGTTGTGGCAATAATAGAATCCTTATCATTTACCAGTTGTAATTTCATCCTTCCAATTGGTTGGGTATTCGTATCATTTAGCATCATTCTGCCTGTCATATTGTTGGCAACTGGGGTAGTGTTTTTCTTACCGGCAAATACATTAGTGGTATCGCCTAGCACAATAGTAGTTCTGAAGAAAGCACGTGAAAGTACCGTGTACGAACTGTCTGTAGGTAAAAAGAAACTTTGGTTAAATACGTCTTTGCCTCCCGTTGATATTTTTACGTTGTAATTGGTATTAGGATGTAAAATTTGCAGGAACTTGCCTGTAGTGGGTTGAACCTTAGACTTAATAGTGCTCTTACCATCAGCAGAGGTAATTAATACATCAGACGGTAGTTTGCTGCCATCTGCAGTTTTAATATACCCCACTAATATAGCTACAGGGTCAACAGGCAATGACTTAACAAACGAAACTTCATATATATCCTTTTCTCCATATCCGCCTTTCCGTACAGAGGTATAAAATGCCCTTCTACCATCAGCTGATACATTAAAGTAAATGTCATCATCAGGAGTATTAATAGGGTAGCCCATATTTTTCACGTTGGCCCATTCTCCTTGCGCATTTTTCCTTGCTGTAAACACATCAAAGCCACCCATGGTGTTGTGTCCTTTTGAACTAAAGAACATAGTTGAATCGTCAGGGTGAAGGAATGGTGCATCTTCATCATACTCAGTATTTATAGCATCACCCAGGTTAATAGGTGCTCCCCACTTACCACTGTCTGATATATTTACTTTATAAATATCTGATCCACCTTTTCCGCCTGCACGGTTGCTCACAAAATAAAGTGTTTTATGGTCAGGGCTATATGCTGCACTTGGTTCCCATGAAGGGCTGTTTACTACACCCGCATTTGCAGTATCAATAAGTACAGGATATGACCACCTTGGACCTCTTGAATAACTTATCAAAATATTTCCGTCTCCTTCAGTATTGTCCTGGTACAACAATAATTCCTGACCATCAGGCGAAATGGAAACAGTAGCATCATTACCGGCAGTATTAACATTATTATCAAGGTCACGTGCCTTTGTCCAGCTCCCGTCAGGCTTAGCATATGATATCCAGATATCTTCAAAGTAGTTACCATTTATATCATTGATGTCTTTAGAAGGATCTCCTACTGGTCTGCGCGAAGTAAATAGTAATTCTTGCTCGTCAGCAGTAATAATAGGGCTATAATCGGGATATTGGCTATTAATGCTGTCCCCCACGTTCATTATTTTACAGTCAACCGGGGTCTTCATTAATGCTATTGCATCATTACAACATTGAATCCAGTAGTCAATATCTTTATCGCGCGCATCACCCTTATTAAGCAGTGATTTGAACTTGGTGAAATTTGCAATAGCAGCATCGAATTGGTAGTTTAAATGCTGTGCACGTGCCAGAAAATAATAGGTTGGGGGAGGGGCATTTTTTTCATACGGATCGTCAGGATGATATTTAGAAACCACATGCCTTGCTGCTTTTTCAAGATAAGGTAAGGCATTGGCCTTATGCGCCTGTGTAGTAAGATAAAGCTGGCCAATATCATAGGCAATATTGCAATTGCTTGTGTCTTGCTTGTAAAGCGATGTGAATATTCTTAATGCAGAATCGTTGAACTGCTCACCCATCATAAGGTTAGCTTGAGTAAACCAATACCTGAAATTTTCTTTGCCTCCGGTGCCGGGGGCTTGGTCTTGTGCTTTAAGAGTAGTTGTTGAGAATAATATAACAGTAGCGAGAATGGCTAATAAGCCTTTGGGGTTGCCCATGGGTAAGGAGTAATTATTTTTATGAATACAAATTTATATACAAATACGACCAACCAAAAGTAAAATTTTTTTGTCAGAAAAATGAAATCTGTCATAATAATTCAGCGTTTCATCGCTTCCTGCATTGGTGAACCTGTGCATCCGTCAGGAAAAGGTATATACAGCAGAGTTGAAATAGTAGGTGCAATATTTGTGATATTCTCTTCCTTATCTGAAGTTCCATGATGTATTAAACCTCCATAAAAGATAAGAGGTACATGGGCATCGTATATATACGGGGCACCGTGTGTTGTGCCTGTTGTATCATAATCGAGGTAATTGGGTAAAAGATTCAATATCACATCACCAGATCGTGAAGGATTGAATCCGTTAATGATCTTGTTTGTTATAAAATCTTTGTTGAATGCGGATAGTCTGTATACAGGTATAGCCCTTTCAACCCCTTTAAATTCCATAGCTACTGATGCTACTTCTTCCTCAACACTATCAATATTCAATCCATTTTTTGTAATCTTTTCTTTATCAAGATAAAACTGAAGATTTGCAAATTGCAATATTGGGTCCATTCCATATTTCTTATTCAGGTCTGTTTTTTCAGCAGATACAAGCACGTTCTCATCCACATACCCTGCCGGAATATTATGGTCTTCAAGGTATTTTGCGTTCATAGCAGCACCATGGTCGGCAGTAAGAAATATTACTACATTCTCTTTTCCTATATAACTATCTAAGAATGAAAGAAGGTCATTAATATTTTTATCTAAGCGCAAATAAGTATCTTCTGTTTCAACGGCATCGGTACCAAATTGGTGACCAACATAATCGGTAGAAGAAAAACTGATTGTAAGCATATCAGTCATAGTTCCTTTACCGAGACGTTCATTTTGTATGGCAGCTATTGCAAATTCTGCAGTAATATCATCTCCAAATGGGGTTGCTTTTATAAGGCCATAACCACCATTCCTATGTTTTAATTCAGGAAGGTTATGTGGGAAAATAGGAAGTTTTTCTCCAATGAAAGGTCTTTCGTAAGGCGTTGTATCAGTGCTGCTTTCTATATATGAAGCAATGGGAAGCATAGTATTCCATTGTTGCGCCAGGTATTTATTGGTGTGTTGTTCATCGTTAAACTTTTTTACCCATTCAGGAATTGTCTTCATATAATATGAACTTGTGATCCAATATCCAGTGGCATCATCAAACCAATATGCAGCGTTGGCAAAGTGTCCAGCCGGCAAGATGGCTGCCCGGTCCTTTAACGCAATTCCTATAACCTTTGATTGTCCGTTATCCGATAGCTTTAGTTCATCGCCTATTGTTTCAGCGAGGTTCCTGCGGGGCGACATCATGCCCTTATCGGAAGGGCTACCCACTGTTTTTACAGCTGTATCTTCAGTACAATAAACCATACGGTTAAGGCCACGATCGAACCAATCGTTACCAACCATACCATGAACTGCAGGCGTAGTACCTGTATATATGGAAGTATGG
The DNA here is from genome assembly GCA_035485295.1 of Bacteroidia bacterium. Classification (GTDB taxonomy): domain Bacteria; phylum Bacteroidota; class Bacteroidia; order JABEUT01; family JABEUT01; genus JABEUT01. The sequence continues at coordinate 1,179 of DATHOD010000231.1, read as the reverse complement.
CCCGGGGCAGTATAAGTTGGCACATAATTATATTCTGCATCTTCGAATGAAAAACCCTCCTGCAACAGGCGTTTAAATCCTCCGCTGCTCCATTTATTGTAGTATTTATAAAGATAGTCGAAGCGCATTTGGTCAACTACTATACCTATTACCAATTTAGGTCTGTGGGGTTTATTTGAGTATTGTCTGCATTGCCAGTTCAGCAATAAAATAGTACAGGCAGAAACCAATACTATGTAAGGTGTCAACCTTTTTATCATTTTTGTGAAATTATTACGGGTAAAAATAAGATAATTGCATTAACTCCATATTAAGCGAAATGTTACTGATAGCAGATAGTGGTTCTACCAAAACGTCATGGCGTTTAGTTGATGATAATAAGAAGATATTGCACTATAATACTGAAGGACTTAACCCTTATTTTAAGTCTCAGGGCGAGATTGTAGAAGAAATAAAAGCAAGTCCATTAGTTTCTTCCCCTAAAGATGTAAATGTGAACAAGATCTTTTTTTATGGAGCGGGGTGTTCCAGTAAAGAAAAATGTGAACTCGTAAAAGAGGCTTTATTGCAATGTTTTCCCAATGCAAGTGTTACCGTTAGCCATGATATATTAGCCGCTGCACGTGCCACCTGTGGCCATTCAGAAGGTATTGTTTGTATACTTGGTACAGGTTCTAATTCGTGTTCTTATGATGGGAGTAATATAATTCAAAAGATTGGGGGACTGGGTTATATATTAGGTGATGAAGGTAGCGGATCACATTTTGGTAAACAATTACTTGAAGCATACCTTAACGGTGAACTGCCCGATGATTTGAGAAAAGACTTTGATGATACTTTTCACCTAACAAAAGAAGAAATAGATAAACGGGTCTACGAAAAACCGCAGGCAAATCGTTTTCTTGCCTCATTCAGCCGGTTCATTGGCCAACATAAACAGCATCCATTCTGTATTAGAATGATTGAAAATTGCCTCAATCTTTTTTTAGAAAAACATGTTTGCCGTTATCCTGATTATAAAATGAAGCCTATACATTTTGTGGGTTCCATAGCCTATCATTATGCAGATTTTCTGCTGCGGTCGTCAGATAAATATGGTATTAAAATTGGTAAAATACTCCCTTACCCTGTTGAAGAACTCACATTATACCATTTATCTACTTAAGCTTTCAGGATTGG
>DATHOD010000230.1:0-6281 GCA_035485295.1 Bacteroidia bacterium | reverse complement strand
GAATAAAGGATTTACTGAAAAAATGATAATCCAATGTTACGAGTGTCTAATAGAAGATTATCGGTTATATAAACAATTCGGGACTTATAGATAATAATCTATCCCCCGTGCTTGTTATATGAATAATTTTTAATTACAAATTATAAGATATATACTCAGGCACTAATTATAAATTAGCGCCTACAAGGGGTTAAAACTCAAATATAGGTATTTGCCCTCACCCTTCCTCTCCCAAACGGGAGAGGCGTTACTATATGAAGTTCTTGTCTTTGTCTCCCCGCATTGGGGAGATTTAGAGGGGCAGAAATTGTAAGTATTTCTATTTTTTTTGTATATTAGTTTTTCAGTATTCAACCACCAAACAACTCTATCTTGAAAAAAATATACATTCTTTTTCTATTCATCTTACGTTTCGGAATTGGAACAGGCCATGCGCAAATTTCGGTTGTGCATCAGTTTGGTTACCTGTCAGGTGGTGTTAATGGTGATTTAACGCTATATAACAATAAGTTCTATGGCATGACGGGCACCGGGGGCAAGAACGCCTATGGTGCTATATTTTGTATGGATACAAACGGTAGTAATTACCGTGAACTGTATTCATTCAATGTTACTAATTATGGCGCTACCGGAACATTAACAATTGCAGGAAACAAAATGTATGGTGAAACATATACTGGCTTTCCAACTGTTACCAGTACTATTTTCTCGATAGATACAAGCGGCGCTGATTTTAAAACAATGTTTGTTTTTAATGGAACCGATGGCTCAGGGCCATGCGGGTATCTTACCCTTTTGCACAACAAATTATATGGAATGACATCGGGAGGCGGTGCACATAATTATGGAGTAGTATTTTCTATAGATACCAATGGATCTGCTTTTAAGGATATGTATGACTGTTCGCCAACAGACCTGAGCGCTTTCCCATGCGGAGCCTTAACCCTGGTGGGCAGCAGGTTTTATGCCATGGTGAGTGGCGATGATGCATACAATTCAGGTAATATGTTTTCTATTGATACAACAGGTGCCCATTATAAGTTCCTATACAGTTTTTCGGGTTGGACAGGTACCGGCTCTTTGGTTTATTTGGGTGGCGACAGGTTGTGTGGCATGACCTGGAACGGAGGAACGCATGGTGATGGCATGATATTTTCTATAGATACAAATGGTACTGCGTTTAAAGATATGTTTGACTTTAACGGAGCGAATGGACAATATCCGGCTGGCACCATGGCTCTTTATGGAAACAAGTTATATGGCACTACAACGTATGGCGGAACAAACGATTCCGGAGTTGTATTTTCAGTTGATACAGGGGGTGCTGGCTTTTTGGTAATGCATAGTTTTGCCGGCCCCGATGGCAGGAGGCCTTTCTCTAAGCCTATATTAGCCGGAAACAATGTGTACGCATCAACACCTGAAGGTGGTTCCGACCAGTATGGAAATATTTTCAGCGTAGATACCAATGGAAGTAATTTTAATGTAGTTATATCATACCAGGGTACAAAAGGAATAAAGCCTTATGGAACACTAACGCAAGTGGGAGGTAAGTTTTACGGCATGACGGAACAGGGCGGGCCAAATAATGATGGTGTAATATTCTCGGTAGATACGAATGGTGATAATTATAAAGACCTGCACGATTTTACCGGTACCGATGGTGAAAGCCCTACAACATGCAAGCTATTGAATATAGCAGGTAAGTTATTTGGCGTTACACCTAATGGTGGCGGAAGCGGCTGGGGTTGTGTATTCTCTTTAGATACTACCGGGGCCAATTACAAGGTCCTGATCAATTTTGGTATAACGAATGGTGAAACTCCTTCCGGTTCTTTAACTTCTTCAGGCGGAAAATTGTTTGGAACAACGGAAAGCGGGGGAACGAATGGCTGGGGTACTGTGTTTTCGGTAGATACAAGCGGCAATAATTATAAGCAACTGTATAGCTTTTACAGCAGTTCGGGTTGTACTCCAACAAGCGGACTCGTTTTATCGGGCTCAAAGCTATTTGGCATACTTGCAAGTCAAACCAGCAGCGATGGTAATGGTGAAGTATTTTCGGTAGACACAACCGGAAAGAATATGAAATATCTTCTCTGGAATTTGGGATATAATAGTTTCCCGAGTGCATCATTAATACTGTCGGGTAAAATGTTGTATGGCATGGACCCCGGTGATGGAACATATTCTAATGGATATGTATTTTCGGTAGATACGGCAGGAACGGTATATAATACCTTGCATAATTTCAGTATTACCGATGGCTCTTTCCCATATGGCGGACTTACACTAATTGGCGCCAGGGTATATGGAATGACTGAAAAAGGCGGGCTTTACAGCGATGGTACTATTTTTTCGGTTGATACGAATGGAAGCAATTTTTCAAGCCTATACAATTTTAACGACACTACAGGAATAAATCCCTGGGGTGATCTGACACGGGTAGGAGGTGACCTGTATGGCATGACATCAACCGACGGGGCGTATTTAGACGGTACTATTTTTGGCTCAGTTATTCCTTTGAGTGTTATAGCAAATACATCGGCTAATGTAAAGTGCAATGGCGGTAAAACAGGAAGTGTTTGGGCCATAGCATCGTTTGGTAAAACACCTTATAACTACGTATGGATGCCGGGTGGGGCAACAGGCGATACCGTAACAGGACTTAGTGCAGGCACATATACCGTTACGGTAACAGATAATATTGGTGCAGTTACCACTGCAACAGTAGCAGTAAGCCAGCCAACTGCAATACTACTTACTCACGATTCATTACCGGCTCTTGCAGGTTGTAATGGAATGGCAGCAATAACGGCAAGCGGTGGCAGTTCACCCTATGCATACTTGTGGGCAACAGGCCAAACAACCGATAGCATTCAGAACCAATGCCCTGGGAATTATTGCATTACAGTTACCGATAGTATTGGCTGCGTGCAATCTACCTGTGTGAATGTAAACTGCCTGAATAATTACTACGAAGATATTTGCATGGTTAGTATTGATACCACTAATAACAAGAGTGAGGTAATATGGGGCAGAGTAAATTCGCCACCCGCTGGTAGCACGGGTAATTATAATATTTACAAATACAATGGTTCGGCCTATGTGCTTATACATAGCCAGCCATTGGACAGTATGAGCGAATTTGTAGATACCGCATCTAATCCTGCTATAGCAACACAGAGCTATGAAATATCTACTGTTGATTCTTGCGGAGAATCTACACTTAGCCCTGCACATACATCTATATTGCTAACTACCAGTGCCGGCACTAATGCATACCTGTTAAACTGGACACCTTATATTGGCTTTACTCCGGTGCGTTACCGCATCTATCGCGGCCCAAGTATGAGCACATTGGTGCAGATTGATTCTGTTGCAAATACCATATATAATTATGTAGATAGTTTCCCGCCTGCTAATTCATACTATGTAGTGGAAGCTGTTAATCCAACATCGGCATGTGTGCCAAGTACGCATAGTTTCCAAAAGCATACTCCATTCCTTTCCGGTTCATTCTCGAACGGATTTAATACAATAGTGCTTGGGGTAAATAATCTGGCAAACGGAATAAGTAATATCAATCTTTATCCTAATCCGGCATCGGAGACATTGAATCTTACTTCTTCAGTAAGCGGTGCGCCGTTAAATGCTGTTATAAAACTGACGGATATAACTAATCATGTGCTACTTACTATTAACACTACCCTTAGCAATGGTAAAAACATACCAGTAGATGTAAGCAAGTTATCGCAAGGGGTTTACTTTATACAGATAATTACCAATAAGTCAGTTCAGACTGAGAAATTTGTGAAGGAATAGGGCGAATTGACCTTATTATTGGCATTATTCATTGATTTTGGGCATAAAAGCATTAAATAATGTAATTTATACTAGGTTGTTAGGAAAAAGAGCGTACATTCGCGGCAATTATTATAAAATATGATCATAGTTAAGATTCAGGAAGGTGACAATTTAGAAAGGTCAATTAATGCCTTTAAAAAGAAATTTCAACGCATTGGTGTGGTGAAAGAACTTCGCGCAAGGAAGATGTATTTAAAGCCATCAGTTGTGCGCAGACAAAAGAAACTTAAGGCTGTTCTTCGCCAAAAGTTTGTTGATTCTCAAGAGTAGTTTATAAGTACTAGTCCGTAACAGGGCTTATTATATAAATGCCTGTTCTGATACATCAGAATGGGCATTTTGTGTTTTATTAATAATCTCTAATTCCTACTAATGGCCGGTTGGGTATAGGAGAGGCTATCTGCGGATTGTGTTAGAGTCCGCAAGGAGCTATGAATATTGGCAGCGTCTCTCCGGTCGAGGCTTCTGCCGAGAATACCTTCAAGCGGTCTAGACCTTTTGGTTCTTTTATGTCATGATAAAAGAACAAGTGTTTTAAAGAAACAGCAATATTCTTTTCTTTACTAACCATGTTCTATTATGTTCTTTTGGCTCCCACCCAAAAGAACGAAAAGGTCACCGCTGCCTGCAAATAGCTTGAAAATGCCTTGCCTTTCACTAAACAAAATAAACTCGTCCGCAAGTGGACTCAAACAGAATTTTGTTTGCCGCTTCGCTATCCACCTGTAGGCGGATGCACGTTACACTAATCCATTTTCTCTGCGAACAGCTATTTTCAGAAGGCGGGTTCAGCACAATGAAATGCCTCTCCCGCATGGGAGAGGGAAAGGAGAGGGCAGATAGGTGGGCTGAATGGAGGCAGAAATTAGCTCCTAAGCGTAGCCGATAACCTAAGCGGATGCTTTAATAGTTCAAGCGCAGAAAGAATATTCTTGCAAACCACATCAGCGACACCCAGCGTTTCGGCAGATGCTCCTTCATCCTGCACCAAAATAATTCCTATGGCTGATAGTTTGAGCATAAAGTAATCGTTGCGGCCATTGCCTATAGCTATAACACTTTCAGGGCCAAACTTCTTTATATATTTCTCTTTCTCCTTTGCCTGGTTCTCTTTAGGCAATATGTTTATTTTGCACTTAATACCTTTTAATTCTTTTCTGGCTGTACCAAAGCTATCACCGGTAAGGACATGTATATCTAAAGTTTTTGACAAGTCATTTAATTCTTTCTTAACTCCTTTTATCAGCTTACCATCTACTGCCAGTGTGCCATTAAAATCGAGCACCAAATAGCGCAGTGACAAATTTTCTTTGAATCCGGGTATAGAGAGTTTTAGCATATCATTTTGTATTATAGTTTCAATTAATGTTCTTTTGTCGCTCACAAAATTATTGTTATAATTGATACACCTGCGAAGCAAGCATGAGTTCCGTTGAAAACTATTAAGCACGAATAAAAGAACTAAAAAATCAAGACAGCCGAACGTAATCTTGGCTCAGTCGCCAAGACCGTGTTATTCCGCCTTGTCTTTACACCGCCTGCCATTTATAAATGCCGAGGAAGGGTATTACACATTTCCAGAAAGCAGGTGGGATTAGACTATAAAGAAATGCCTCTCCCGCATGGGAGAGGTAAAGGAGAGGGCGGATAGCAGTCTTGCGAGAGCAAGGGCAGACATTACCTGAGTTTACATATATTTGACGCTATTAATTTAAACGATATGACCGGAATAAAAGTGAATAAAGAGATCTTTAGAAATGCAGGTATCTGCCTTATATTTTCCCTGATACTTTTACAAACAGGCTGCACCAGTATAGTGCCACTTAAAGCTACTTACCCGCCTTCTTATACATATACCACCAACTTGTCGAAGGATAAGTTTTGGGATAAAGTGATTACCATGTTAGATACCAACGGAATTGTAATAAAGGCAATTGATAAAGCAAGTGGGGTTATAGTTTCAGAACGATATAATTTTATTAGCCGCTTTACAAATGAAGATGGAAATGGAAAGCTGGTAAATCCGAAGGCCTGGGTAGTTATTAATTTTAATAATGTAGGTATGACCCCGACTGGTTCTTCGTATAATATTTGGGGTAGTTTTTATATTCATGCAACCGAGGTAAATGGAATAACCAAGGTAAGTGTATCATTAATAAACCTAAGTACTAACCCGGTATTTACCAATAATGCTGCAGCACAAGGGAATAGTGTAGTTATTACCAGTACCGGTGTTTTTGAAAAAGCAGTTGGCGATTTAATTATACAATAACGTGACACCGTAAGCACTAATCTGCCATTAGTGCTTATTAAATCAGTGGTTTTTATTGAGAGTTCAGGCACTAATTATAAATTAGCGCCTACAGGGGGAGTAGGGTAGAATATTATAAGCTGAGCTTATATTTTACTTTCCC
>DATHOD010000229.1:0-3367 GCA_035485295.1 Bacteroidia bacterium | reverse complement strand
GAAGAAGGTTTTTCTGTAGAGCAAACGTATGACCACGGTTATGCTTTCCTTGGTTTTACCAATAGCTTTGGTAATGGTGGTTACGATGTCTATTTGGTAAGGACAGATTCAAATGGGGTCTTTCAATGGCAAAGAACATACGGCGGTGCCGATTGGGATTTTGGATACTCAATTCGTCAATTAGCTGATAGCGGTTTTGTAATTGTTGGCCAGACTTATAGTATTGGACAGGGTAATGGCGATGTATATGTAATTCGCGCAGATAGATATGGTGATACCCTGTGGACAAAAGCAATTGGTGGAACAGGATATGATGTTGCGAATTCAGTAACTCTATTTAGAGATTCCCTTTACTTTATTGCAGGAACCACAACTAGCTTTGGCCTTGGCGATACCGATATGTATGTAATTAAAATGAATAATAATGGTGTAGTTGAAAAGGATACAACCTTTGGAAGTACTCATGTTGATAAGGCAAGCTCTATAAGGCTTACCAGTAATAATAATTTGCTCATCTATGGCTCTTCAGATACTGTTAATCCCGGGTCTTTTTCTGAGGTAATGATAAAATTGGACTCTAATTGTCATTACACATGGTCGCCCACCTGGCAGATATATACATGTTCGGGAAACTCAATAGGAAGTGATGCCGTAGAACTTTTAAATGGTAATATTATTACAATGGGTACAAGTAATTGTAATGGTTCTGGTGGATACGATATGCACATACAAATAACTCAGTCAGCAGGTTGGTGGATTACAGGACCTAATTTTGGTGGTACAAATAATGAGCAAGGTATTTCCATTGCAGTTGGAAAAAATGACTATATGTTTTTTGCAGGCTCATCTGACAGTCCTGGCTATACGAATGGCTTGTATAATGTTTTTACTGTTTGCGTTGATACAATTCAGAATAGTGCACTTTATACCTTTGTTATATATAATTATAAGGATACTTCTATATGCACCTTAGGAATTGCTTCTAATTCTGTTATTCCTCCTGGTGTGAAAATATTCCCAGACCCTATAACCACAACTGCTACTATGTTGGTGCAAGGCGATATTGGGGAACATTATTCTGTAAACGTATATAGTAATTTGGGACAGCAGGTAATAACCATGCCGCTCATGCTTAGCGCGCACGGGCAGTCTATAGGCCATATTGAAAAAACTGGCCTTGCGCCCGGCACATATATGTATGTAATCGTTAATAAGGAAGGCGATAGAGTAGGTTCGGGTAAATTTATTGTGGATTAGTAAAGTTTAGTTTATGACAGAGAAAAAAAATGAAGGTAAAGCCGGTAACAGGCTAAATAAATATATTGCCGATACAGGGTATTGCTCACGCCGCAAGGCTGATGAGATAATATTTACAGGTGGTGTAACGGTAAATGGTAAAATGATACTAGAACCTGGTTACCGGGTAAAGGATAGTGATGTAGTAAATGTTGATGGCACACGCTTAAGGCAGGTGCAGAAATGCTATGTATTGTTGAATAAAGAAAAGAATGCTATCAGTACAGTGTCTGATGAGCATGACCGCAAAACGGTAATGGATCTGGTGAAAGGTGCTAGCAAAGACAGGCTTTACCCTATTGGGCGACTAGACAGATACACTACTGGGATACTACTTATTACAAACGATGGAGAATTAGCTAATCGTTTATCGCATCCATCGCGAGAAGTGCGTAAGGTATATAAGGCAAGATTAGACAGGCCGTTGGCTTTTGAGGATATGAAGAAGATACGTAACGGCGTTATGTTGGAAGATGGTTTTGCTAAGGTTGATGAAGCTAATTACGATAAAGGCGGCGATGAAAGCAGTGTAGTGCTGACATTACATATAGGCTGGAATCGTGTAGTAAGGCGCATATTCGAAGCGATAGGCTATAAAGTAAAAGCATTAGAAAGAGTGGGCTACGCAGGCTTAACCTTGCATGGTGTTCCACGCGGGGCATGGCGTTACTTAACCAATGAAGAGGTTAAGAAGCTTTACGGGAGTAAATAAACTTTAGTGAAAGTATCTTAGATGCTAGTTTTCTACCGGGTTCAAAGGGAAGGCGTATGTATGTAGCTTGTCCTTGTAATTAATGGTAACCGAGTAGTTATGCTCTATAGCAGGTAGGCTGTCAAAAGGAGTATTAAGCAATGTCTTTGCAGTTTTAAAATAAGAAGATATCACAATGAACCGTTCAGTTCTTGTGCTTGGTTTTTTACCATTTATCTTAGCATTACCATCAACAATAGCTGTTATAGCCTCATTTACAAGCGCTAAGTCTACACCTCTCATGGTATTTCTGATCTTATGAGGTAGGTCATCTAGAAATTCTTTGCGTGAAATGGTATTAAATGTGCCGGTGTTGCCTGAGCTAAGTCCTGAGTTCATGGGTAATTGATTTTTAGATTAGGATGTCCTTCTTAATGATGCAATATACTACAATTTCCCCAATAATCAATGTGAAATTATTATTCGCTTCGTATCCTGCTAAAATACCTCTTAAGCCTACTCAATCACCTCCATCAATGTCCTGAAGGCAGTGAATTTGTCTTTAAACTTATGTATGCCCTGCTGTTGCATATGGGGTGCATGCTTTTCCTTGTAAGTATGGTATTCGTGCAAGCTATGGCATGAATACTGAATAGAATATGTGGTTCCATCATCATCCACGTCAAGCAGGCGGCAAATACGGTACCCTGTAAAAAGTCCGGTGCTAAGCATTTCAGGGATATGTTCCTTTTGCATCCACTCTAACCATTTGAGGTGAACATCGTCTTCAACGTTTATAGTTACATTGTATAGAATCATAGCTGGTTTATATCGTTATGGTTGCAAAATTAAATTTCTTTCAGAGAATAAATATTAACATTCCGGTATCTCCCAATTTGCTTATTAATAAAGGGAGCAATGGCTGTTTGCGGTAAAAAAGTTGTATCGTTCAGTATTAGATATTTAGCCCCCGTCTTAATAATCAGCTTTATAGTATTGCTATCATTTATACTATAGTTGAATCCGGTAAATCCTTTATGGTCCATAAAGTAAAGGGAGTTATTGTTGCTAACATCCGGCAGGCTAAGCACCAGGTCTGTAGATGATATACCTATGGATTTTAGGTAAGGTGATATTGTTTCTAATGCTTTAAAGTGTGCAGCATAATCGTTATTCCATCTTGTAAGATCTGCAAATTCAAATCTGTTGTGCAGGAAGGAATATTTAACGTAAAGGTCGTCGGTAGAATAACGTATCCGGGTGCGGTAACCTGCATAATACATACAGTATGCAAGCAATAATGCGAAAAATATTTTACAGCCTTTTGATTGGAAAGTAAGAGGGTGTTTATGTTGAAGGAGATGAAGGAAAGTGAGGAGA
>DATHOD010000228.1:0-4205 GCA_035485295.1 Bacteroidia bacterium | reverse complement strand
ACGCAAACCATATAGAACCTCATACTTTGTAGCCTTTGTGATTACATGTTCGTCATTGCGAACGGAGTGAAGCAATCTCAGTATTAAAACTGGGACTGCCACGCCTCAATAAATTGAGTCTCGCAGTGACGGAAACCATATAGAACCTCATACTTTGTAGCCTTTGTGATTACATGTTCGTCATTGCGAACGGAGTGAAGCAATCTCAGTATTGAATACTGGGACTGCCACGCCTCAATAAATTGAGTCTCGCAGTGACGAGTTGATTCCTCCCCCTGCCCCACATATTACTCAATACACAATACTCACTACCCAATACTATTTGGTTCCCGCATTCGTTTATATTTGCATTACCCCATTGGATTGAATATTTATGAAAAGGCTCAATATCGTCCGTATTATAGTCCTGTTTTTGTTGTTCATTGGCTTTTATGCCTGTGTTACTACCAACAAAGTCAGTGTTCAAAACCTGTCAGAGAGCTACAGGTCAGACATTCATTACCTCCACCCTGAGTTTACTGTTTACCATGTAGACGATTCTATTTCCATGCTCTATTTTAAAATAGACGAAAGCGAATTGCTTTATGTGAGAAGAGCCATGCAGGATACCTTTTATGCATCGGTAAGGGTATTATGCAAAGTAATGGCTTCATATGATTCTCCTTTTATAATAGATAGCAATTCCACAATACTAAAATTCCCAAGCGCAGCCAATACTAAAAAGGAACTTGCGGTGGGCGTTATACCTATCAGGATGAAGGCCGGGCAGAGCTATTTATTGAATATAAGTACAACTGATATAAATAGCAAGAGAGTAGAGAACACCTATATAACATCGGACAAGAGCACTAACAACAGCGATCAGAATTTTTTGGTACGTGATCCTAACAATGGGTATATACAATTCTCGCGTATGATTGATTCGGCAAAAACATTTGCACTCTTGTATAACCACAAAGCAGATAGATTATATGTAAATTATTACCGCCGTACCTTCCCTATTGCTGCTCCCCCGTTTGCCGAGATTGAAGCAAAGCCGTTCCGTTACAGAGGTGATAGCTGCTATACCATTACTGCCGATGCAAATGGAGTTATTCGCATAAATATGGATAAAGAAGGCTTTTACCATATTCAAGCTGATACCCTTAACCGCGATGGGCTAACGCTTTACCGTTTTGCAAAACACTACCCGAACATAGCCGAAGCTGGCCAAATGGTTGAACCATTGCGCTACATAACTTCAAACGAAGAGTACGAAAAAATGCAGAAAGCCGATAACGTAAAACGCGCAGTTGATGAATTTTGGATAACCGCAGCCGGAGGAAGCAAGGACAGGGCTAAAGCACTTATACGCACCTACTATACCCGCGTGTCTGACGCTAACCGCTATTTCACCTCATACGAAGAAGGCTGGAAGACGGACAGGGGAATGATATTCCTTATCTATGGTCCACCTAATGTTATATACCGTTCCGGCAGCACCGAAAGCTGGACATACGGAGAAGACAGGAATTTTATGTCTATCAACTTTACCTTCCAGAAGATAAATAACCCCTTCACCCAGAACGATTACTCCCTGCAACGTTCAGCACAATACCGCAACGTGTGGTATAATGCCGTTGATATTTGGAGAGAAGGAAGAGTCTACTAATTTTAGATTTATGATTTAAGATATGAGATTTATCTGTTTTAGGGTAAATCTCATTATAATACAATATACTGAAAATCAACATCATAAATCCTAATTCCTAAATCTTATATTCGTAATTTGTATCTTTTCTGTTGCTTTTGCATTATGACTGTAAAAGGAGCAAAAAGCAATGTACACACAAACACTAATGCTACAAGAATCGAAATATCATTTAGCTCCCGACGCGGTAATAAATGAACACCGGGAGGTAGAAGCCGCTAAGGCTGATCCCGCCAGGTTTGAGGTATTGTATAACAGGTATTACGAAGCTATCTTACAATTTGTGTATAAGCGGGTTGAGGGGAAAGACACAGCTTTCGACATTACCTCCCAGGTGTTTCTTAATGCTATGCTGAAAATATCCGGGTACAAGTTTATGGGCATGCCATTTTCATCGTGGTTATACCGCATAGCAGTGAACGAAATAAATATGCTCTACCGCAAAGACAAGATACAGCGTAGCATAAAGGTTGAAGAAAGCGAATTGAAGAATGTAATTGTAGAAATTGCTCCCGAAGAAAGTATTGACAAACAATATGAAAAAGTAGCCGAGGCATTAAGTGAATTAGAAGAAGATGACCTGCAAATAATAGAGCTACGCTTTTTTGAAAAGCGCGCATTTAAAGAGATTGGGGAAATATTAAGTATGACGGAGAGCAATGCCAAAGTAAGAGTGTACCGCATACTCGACAAGTTAAAAACGAAATTAAAAGCAAGTAAATAACCAGAAAATAGCCATGAAAAACAAAAAGGTTAAAATTGAAACCAAGTACGACAAGATCACCAAAGAGGAAATAAGCAGCAACAAGAATTTCTCTAATGTCCACCAGAACTTTATCAGCTCTAAGCCTCATTTTTTCAAGGCGCCGGCGAAAGTTGGCGTAATAACTAAAACAGTTATTGTTACCACAACCATAACAGTGGTAGCGTTCGGAGCATGGAAGTATAGCAGCTCACATTCCTCATCCTCTTCTACAGCAAGCACGCAAACTGCTCAATCTAGCACTTCAGGCACAAAATCAGCTAATGGAAATGGAAGCGGTAATGGAACTGCACAGGTGCATTATACACGGACACCAAAGTCAGCGCCTTACATCCATCCTCCGGTTAAGAATATAAACGTGCCTTACAAAACATACACAGTTGATGCGAACAAGGCCAATACCATAGTATACAACAAGAGCAAGATCAAAATACCTGCCAAAGCATTTTGCGATGCCAACGGAAAAGAAGTCACAGGTAAGGTTGATATTAAATACCGCGAGTTCCACGACCCTATCGATTTCTTTGTTAGCGGTATTCCTATGACCTACGATTCGGCAGGAAAGCAATATACCTTTGAATCTGCGGGCATGTTAGACATGCAAGGATATAAAGACGGTGTGCCTGTAAATATCAAACCTGATAAAACCCTTAAAGTTGAAATGGCATCGACTGCAAATGATATACATTATAATATTTACGAGCTCGATACCACCAAGCATAACTGGGTGTATGTATCGAAGAGCAATAATGTAGTTGGTTCAAAAGTTACAGAGCCTTCTCCGAGCAAACCGGTAGTTGATAAGGAAGCACAAAAGGAAACGGAAGAAACCAAAACAGCCATTGCAAGCATAAAGAAAGATGAGCTTGTAATTGAAAAAACAAAACCAATTACCCCTAAAGTATATGTAGACTACAACAGGGTATTTAATATAGATGCCGATAAAAAAGAGTTTCCTGAACTGGCAGTATATAAGAACGTATTGTTTGAAGTAGATAAGAGTGACAATAGCTTTAAGCCAGAATATACCCATGATTCCTGGGAAGATGCATCGCTAAAGAAAAATGAAAGTGGCAGCAGCTATACCTTCACTGTGAAAAGGGCAAGCGAATCACATAGCTTTACTGTACACCCTGTTTTCGACCAGAAAGATTACCAGGAGGCGATGAAAGAATACGATAAGAAATACCATGATTACGAGACTGCACTTAACCAAAAAGTAGAGCAAGAAAAGAAAGAAGAGGATGCTTTTGCGGAAATACAAAGGAAAGCGAAAGAAGCTGAAAAAAATTGGCAAGATGCAATGGCAAGACAAATATCAGCTCAGTCAACTTCTTATAATGTAGTTTGTTATTTCGCAGTAAATAAGTTCGGAATAATGAACTGTGACCATCCGGGGGTTAATCCTACAGGTGCATCATTGGCAGCCACATACACTGATAAATATAATCACTTGCTTAACACACCTTGCGTATACCTGGTACAAAAAGGGTTAAACTCAATCTATACTATTGGGCCCGGTGCAAACTTCAACTTCAATCCAAAGGCCATTAACTATGCATGGTGTATTACCGACAGCAACAAAATTGCATTCTATTCTCCGGAAGAGTTTAAAGACATTACCCAGAAAAGCGGGCCATTTACTTTTGCCATGGCGGTAAATGAAAAAGAGGTAATGAGTATGGAAGACATCAAAGCATTTTTTAAACCCTATATGTGATAAGAGCGATTAGCATATTAGTCCTTATTTTC
>DATHOD010000227.1:0-27882 GCA_035485295.1 Bacteroidia bacterium | reverse complement strand
ATCAAGAAAAAATGATTACCCTTCAACTACCGATAAAGATTATTTGAAGTATAGGGTAACCATGAAAGAGGCCACACATGAAATTGTATTTTATAAAAGCCTTAAAACGGACAGATGGTGGATGGAAGTGCCTTATAGGGTAGGCCTTAAGTCAAAATTTGAAAGGCATCATATGGTTCCTTGCTCATACGAAGATTACCAAATGGCATGTGCCGATGAAATGCCAGACAGATGGTGGCAGGCATACCAGAAACTTAGCTAAAGATAAACACCTAATTATCAGCATATTATAAAATATTAGGTTAAAATAGTTGTATATTATTTTTAGAATAATTACTTTAGCATTCTCTTTCAAAGGAAAGGGATGATATTTTTTACTAATTAATTAAGAAGAATGAAAAAAATATTTACATCGATAATGCTTGTAGCAGTAGGCTTTGTGGCTTATGCACAACAAGATGCGCAGTTCAGTCAAAACTTTTTTACAAAGCTAAATACCAATCCTGCATTTGCTGGAATGGATAAAGCGTATTGCGCTAATCTCATATATAGGGACCAATGGGTTAATTTCCCTGGTAATCCTACTACGTTTATGTTCAATGGAGATGCATATCTTCCAAGTATCGGCGGTGGTCTTGGGCTTACCGCATGGGATGATAAGCTTGGATTTGAAAGCACACTTGAAGTGAAATTATCATATTCTTATCACCTTATTCTTGGTCCTGGTGTATTAGGTATCGGCCCTTCAATCGGGTTTTTCCAAAAATCGCTTAATGGCCCTTGGGCACCACCAGATGGAATGGGTTTAAGCACAAACGATCCTTTGATTCCTGTTGGCGGAAACACATCTTCTACCTATGATATAGGTTTAGGTTTGTATTATGCTACAGAACAAGGTTTGTACATTGGCTTATCTACATCACATCTTCCTGAACAAACCATTACAAGTTCATATAAGACCTATGCATATGATGTAGCAAGGCATTACTATGTTGAGGCAGGTTATACATATAATGCAAGTGCAACCTGGGATATTATTCCTGATCTGTATGTTGAGTCAGATGCTTCTTCAACTCAATTTCAATTAAATGTTCGTGCTGAATACAACAAATTGCTATGGTTAGGCGTTGGTTATAGAATGAATGATGCTTTCGTAGCATTATTAGGTGTTAACCTGGCAATGAAGAATGGTTCTAACCTGAAAATTGGATATTCTTATGACTACACTACATCTGATATTCACAGTTACAGCAGTGGCTCTCATGAAATTGCCCTTCAGTATTGCTTCAAACCGAAGCCTAAGTCCAAGACTGAGTACCATCAAAACACACGGTTCCTGTAAATATATATGTTAGGTTGTAACTTGTCTTTTAAGTTTTACGTAAGAGTACTGTTACATCCGCTTTTAAATGATACTGCTAAAAGTTGATTTTAATAAATAAATAGGAGGTTAGTATGAGAAGATTATTGTTGCTTGCGTGTTTTATTGCTGTCATCACTGGCTGTAATAAGTATGATGGTCAGCTTATAGGCGTGCAGGGAAGACCAGCTTGGTTCCAGGCAGACCCCTATGGTATGGTATATATCCCAATGGGTAGTTATATGATGGGCCCTGATGACCAGGACGTACCTTATGCTTCTACAACCAAATCAAGAATGGTTTCTGTACAGGCATTATATATGGATGATTCTGAAATTTCCAATAATGAGTATAGGCAATTTGTGAATTGGGTAAGGGATTCTATTATCCATATAATGTTGTTTAACGCAGGAGATCAGGATCAGGCTGTTTCAACAGATGAATACGGGAATGACATAGACCCTCCGGTTATTAACTGGGATGCTAAGGTAAGGATGGATGATCAGAGTACCGTAGAAAACATTGCTGATATATACCTTCCTGAACAAGAAAGATTCTACAGAAGGAAAGAAATAGATGCGCGTAAGCTTAACTATATGTTCTATACCATTAATATACGTTTAGCTGCTGAAAAATCTAACAGATTCTTATTTGATAAGGATGCTCCGGATAAAAAAGGACAATCATATATAAATGGTAAAGGCCATTATGATGTTGAAGATAATACCTTTAACACCAATGGTGGATATTCTCCAAGACAAAGAAAAGGTGTGGACCGTAGTGTATTTATTGACAAGCAGGTTATCAATGTATTCCCTGATACTCTTGCCTGGGTACATGACTTTACATATTCATTCAACGAGCCAATGACCAATATGTATTTCTGGCATCCGGCATACGATAATTATCCTGTTGTAGGCATTACATGGAAACAGGCAACTGCATTCTGCGTATGGCGTACGCAGTTAATGGACTCTTACTTAATTCATAATGGTGAGTCTATTGTTAACGATTTCCGCTTACCTACTGAAGCAGAATGGGAGTATTGTGCACGTGGTGGCCTTGCATTAAGTCCATATCCTTGGGGTGGTCCTTATATCAGGAACTCGAGAGGTTGCTTCTTGTGTAACTTTAAACCTATGCGAGGTAGTTATATGGATGATGGCGGATTCCATACTGTAGGTATATATTCATATAACCCTAACGATTGGGGTCTGTATTGCATGGCAGGTAACGTAGCAGAATGGACCAGCAATGCATATGATGAATCGGCTTATGATTTCTCACATGACCTTAACCCTAATTATGTTTATGATGCTACTGATAATGAGCCTAATGTGCTTAAGAGAAAAGTTATCAGGGGTGGTTCTTGGAAAGACGTCGGATACTATTGCGAAACCAGTACACGTACATATGAATACCAAGATACTGCAAAGTGCTATATTGGATTCCGTTGCGTAGAAACCTACTTAGGTCGTGCTAAAGGTGATAACTTAGATAACGTATCGTCTACGCACCAATAAAAATAGTCTATAATTAAAATCAGTAAATAACTTTTAAATTTATCAATTATGGGAATCGTACAGTGGCTATCAGGTACTAAAACAGGAAAGAGTTTCATGAATAAAGTGGTATGTTGGGGTGCTTCTGTCGTTATTACGGGAGCATTGTTTAAGATCCAACACTATCCTGGTGCGTCAATAATGCTTATCATAGGTCTCTCTACCGAGGCTGTCATTTTCTTTTTTTACGGATTGTTACCTGAGCACGAAGAGGTTGATTGGTCATTAGTATACCCGGAATTAGCTGGTATACATGGCGGAGAAGAACATGATGGCAAAGAAGAGGAAAAGAAGGGAAGTATTACTGAACAACTTGATGACCTGTTGGAAGAAGCTAAGATTGGCCCTGAGTTGATGGAAAGCCTTGGCACCGGATTAAGGAGCCTTAGCGAGAATACTGCTAAAATGAGCAATATTGCTGATGCAAGTGTTGCAACTAATGACTATATAACTAATGTTAAATCTGCAAGTAAGAATATTGGTGATTTATCAACCAATTCTTCTAAGGCTGCAGAATCTTTAGAGGGAGTAGCATCTAGCGATTTAAGCAGTGCTACCAGGGATTATGTTACTAAGGTTAAGTCAGTAGCTAATAGCATGGACGAGCTTTCAAACTCTTCAAATCAGGCATCTGATACTCTTAAAGGACTTACCATTGCAAATGGTTCTGAATACAAACAACAAATGGAGAAAATGGCTGATAACGTATCTGCACTTAATGCAGTTTATGAAATGCAGTTAAAGACTTCAAATGACCAGGTTAAGGCTTCTGGCCGTTTATACGAAAGTATAGCTAACCTTGTTGAAAATGTTAGCGAATCGGTAGAAGATACCCGCCGTTACAAGACAGAAATGTCTCAGCTTGTTCAACACCTGGAGTCTCTTAACACTGTTTATGGCAATATGCTTACTGCCATGAATGTTAGGAAATAATCAAGCATTTTAGTTTTTAGAAAATAATTCAGATTGTTAACTTTATTATAATAAGAATAAGTTATGTCATTACCGAAAGAGCCCCGGCAGAAGATGATCAATATAATGTACCTTGTACTAACGGCTTTGCTGGCGCTTAACGTTTCTAAGCAAATTGTTGAGGCATTTGTTGTGGTTGACCAGGGGTTGCAAAATACCAATAAGAACTTTTATGTTCAGAACCAAAGTATTTATGCAAAGTTTGCTAAGGCTTTAGATCGTGATAGGCTTAAAACAAAACCATTTTATGATCAAGCAGAAATTGTTCAGCGAATGTCAGACCAAATGGTTAAAGACATTCAAGACCTGAAAATCCTGCTTGTTAAAAAGGTAGATAATAAGGTTTTTGACCAAGCAGATACCATGCTTGACCACGTTGATGCAAAAGAAGATTTCACTACTCCTACCGGTATTTTGATTGGTGAAAGAGAAGATGGAACTACGGGTGAAGCAGCTAAGTTGAAGCAAAAATATAATGACTACCGTAAGAAAATGCTGGGGCTTTTAAATGTCACAGTAAATGGTAAACAAGTAGTTAAGCCGTCAGATAGCACAAGCGTGAATATTGGATTGTTAACCCCTCCAACATATTCTGCATCTGAGGGTGAAAAATTGAATTGGCAGTTATATAATTTTGGAGAGCGCCCACTTGTTTCTGATATCGTTGTGCTTACAAAAATGCAAAATGATGTAAGGAACGCAGAGGCATCTATGGTTCAATTTTTCTATGGTAAAATCGATGAAAGCAGTTTTAAGGTTACTGATTTTATGGCAAAGGTTATTCAAAACTCAAGCTATGTTATGCTAAATGATAGTTTTAAGGCTGATATATTCCCTTCAGCATATATAGCTACACAGCAACCTACTATTGAAATAGATTCAATTGATGGTAAACACGTTGAGCCGCAAAATATAAAGGTTGATGCTTCTGGCATTGGTAAATATGGTGTAAGAACTGAGCATGAAGGGCCTACTGAATTTTCAGGTATTATTCAAATGAAGGACCCTACTGGTGTTATGAAAAAATACCCATTCAAATCTTCTTACATTGTTGCTAAAGCTGCAGTTGTTATATCACCAACCAAAATGAACGTGTTTTATGCCGGTGTAGATAACCCGGTGGATATTTCAGTTCCCGGTGTTGATGCCGGTTCGGTTAGCCCTTCTATGAGTGGCGGTTCAATTGGCCAGGGCCCAGGCGGGAAAGGACATTACATTGTACATGTTGAAGAATCTAAGGCAGGAACAGAATCCAGTATTTCTGTATCAGCAAAAATGCCGGACGGTACGCATAAAAGTTTACCTCCACAAAAATTCAGGATAAAGAGAATTCCTAATGCTGTTACGTATGTAGCAGGTAAAACGGGTGACGTATCTTTCAGTAAAGCTCAGGTTGGTGTGCTTACCAAAGTAGAAGCTCACATGGATAACTTTGACTTTGACTTGAATGTGCAGGTAGTTTCTTATGATGTTACAGTTGGATTGAATGGTTTATTCCAGACAACACCTAACAATGGCGATAGGTTTGCTGGTAACGTGAAGGAGTTAATGGGTAAAGTTCCAAGAGGCGGATTGATACTTATTCAGAATGTAAAAGCGAGATATCCTAATGGAACAGTTAGGGTGCTACAGGGTATGACAATAAAAGTAAACTAATAGGGCTTATATTTAAAGACAAGCATCATGAAAACAATCAATAAAGTTATTTACTCAGCAGCAGGCCTTCTGTTTATGGGTGGTAGTTTATTTGCCCAAGGGAATGGAAACAACATGAATGCAAATGTCTCCATTCAACAGCAAGCTTCTCCTCAACAAGGTGCAGTTGCGAGCACTAATTCAGGTTCGTATTCATACGCCTGGAGCCAAGGTACTACCGGTACCAGCAGTGAGCCGAATGTTTTAGATAATACCTACGTTAAAGAAAACAGCCCTAACCGCAGGGTTATACCATACGAACACACATTGCCTCGCGAAGCAGATATGATATGGTCTCAGAGAATTTGGAGATGGATTGACTTAAGAGAAAAGATCAATCTTCCATTGTACTATCCGCTTACACCTAACCAAAACAGGAAGAGTGTATGGGATGCTATACGTGGTGCTGTGAAAGCAGGTGAGCTTACCTTGTATGATTATAACCTGTTTGACTGGGATGATTGTTTCAGGGTTCCTAAGACCAAAACCGAAGGCGATACAGCTCTTTTAAAAGTTGAAACGGTAGTTGACTCAATGGGTAACAGTAAAACTGTTTATTCACCGCTTGAATCAGCAGATATAACCAAATATATGCTTAAGGAAGACTGGTTCTTTGAAAAGCAACGTTCAGTATTGGATGTTCGTATTTTAGGTATGTGTCCGTTTAAGCAAAAAACAGATAATGGAACTGTAATTGGTGATGAAGGTATGTTCTGGATATATTATCCTCAAATAAGGCCTGTATTTGCAGTTTGCGAAGTGTTTAATACGAATAACGATGCTGAGCGCAGGACGTTGGAGGATATTATCTGGAAAAGGCAATTCTCAAGTTACATTGTACAACAAAGTAACGTGTATAATCGTAAGATTCAAGATTATATGAAAGGAATAGATGTGCTTTTGGAAGCGGAACAAATTAAGAACAAGACCTTTAATCTGGAACACGATATGTGGCAGTATTAAAAGCTACTTAAGATATTTGAAAGCCCTGACCTAACCGGTCGGGGTTTTTTATTTTAAGTATGACGATATGGCAGACATTTTTAGTAGATTTGCAGACTAATTATAGAATAAGAAAGACGTTAATATGGAAGTGTTTTTAGAACAAGAAATATTAGGTACAGTAGCGGCTAAAAAAAGCACAAAGAAGTTCTTTATAGAAACGCACGGTTGCCAAATGAATTTCTCCGATAGCGAAATAGTGGCATCTATATTGCAAGGTGAGGGTTACACACATACTAAAGTTGCAGCAGATGCCGATATTATATTAATGAATACCTGTGCTATACGTGAAAATGCTGAGCAAAGGGCACGTAACCGACTGCAACAATTCAGAGGGATTAAGAAAGAAAGGCCATCGTTGATTGTTGGGGTAATGGGTTGTATGGCTGAAAGGTTGAAGACTAAACTATTGGAAGAGGAAAAACTGGTAGATATTGTTGTTGGCCCGGATGCTTATCGCAGCATTCCAAGTTTAATTGAGGAAGTAGAGGGTGGCCATAAAGCTGTAAACGTTCTTTTATCACGTGAAGAAACTTACGGCGATATAAGTCCGGTTCGTCTTTCCGAAAATGGAATAACAGCCTTTGTTTCTATTATGCGTGGTTGTGATAATATGTGTTCCTTCTGTGTAGTGCCGTTTACCAGGGGAAGAGAAAGAAGTCGTGATCCGCATACCATAGTTAATGAAGCAAGGAATCTTTTTGAGAATGGATATAGGGAAGTAACATTACTTGGGCAGAATGTTGATTCTTACCTATGGTATGGTGGTGGCTTGAAGAAGGACTTTGATAAAGCTACTGAAGAGCAGAAAAAGAATATGGTAAGTTTTGCAATGCTATTAGAAATGGTGGCGCAAATTAACCCATTACTCAGAATCAGGTTTTCTACATCGAACCCACAAGATATGACGGATGATGTATTGCACGTAATGGCTAAATATGATAACATATGCGAGAACATTCACCTTGCATTGCAATCGGGAAGTACAAGACTGCTGAAGCAAATGAACCGTGGCTATGATAGGGAGAAATACCTGGAAAGGATTAACGCAATTAAAACGATAATCCCGGGCTGTGGCATTTCAGCTGATATGATCTCAGGTTTTTGCACAGAAACAGAAGAAGAGCATTTGGAAACAATATCATTAATGGAGATTGTTCATTTTGATTTCGCATATATGTACAAGTACTCTGAGCGCCCCGGCACACATGCCGCTAAAAAGTTTACTGATGATATTCCGGAAGAAGTTAAGTCCAGAAGGTTGCAAGAGATAATAGATGTGCAAAGAAGGCATTCACATGAAAATAATTTGAAAGATATTGGTAAGGAATTTAAGGTTCTGGTAGAAGGAATATCAAAGAATTCAGATGATGATGTGCATGGAAGGAACAGCCAGAACAAGGTGATAGTATTTAAAAAAGGGAAATATTACCCGGGCGATTACGTTAATGTAAAAGTGGTAAAATGCACATCGGGTACCCTTCTCGGAGAACCGATTGAATAAAGCAAGATGAATATTCAGGAGATAAAGAACAGGTTTAAGATAATTGGTAATGCACCTGCACTTGACAGGGCTATTGATATTGCCCGCCAGGTTGCAGCTACTGATCTGTCGGTGCTTATTACAGGAGAAAGTGGCACAGGTAAAGAAGTTTTTCCGCAAATAATACATCAATTAAGCCCACGTAAGCATAACCAGTATATAGCCGTTAACTGTGGCGCTATACCCGAAGGAACCATTGATTCAGAATTATTTGGGCATGAAAAAGGTTCTTTTACCGGTGCGCACGATACCCGTAAAGGTTATTTTGAAGTTGCCGATGGTGGAACTATATTTCTGGATGAAGTAGCCGAATTGCCTTTACCAACGCAGGTTAGGCTTCTGCGTGTGTTGGAAACGGGTGAGTTTATTCGTGTTGGCTCATCAAAGGTTATGAAGACCAATGTGCGTATTGTGGCTGCTACCAATATTACTATGATGCAGCATATTGAAAAGGGCAGGTTCAGAGAAGACCTGTACTACCGTTTAAATACAGTGCCTTTGCTTATTCCACCGTTACGGGAACGTAAGGAAGATATCATCCTTCTTTTCCGAAAATTCTCAACCGATTTTGCCGATAAGTACAAAATGCCGCCTATAAAATTGAGCCATGATGCCGAGGATTTACTTATTAATTACTATTGGAAAGGCAATGTTCGCCAACTAAAGAATGTAACGGAACAAATATCTGTTATAGAAAAGAAACGTGAGATTGACGCTAAGACATTGGCGCCATACCTGCCTGATAATACAACTATAAGCGTACCTGCGTTATTCAGGCCCGATGGTATTAGTGGAGGAGCTACCAATGAATTTACCGAAAGAGAATTGCTATATAAGGTGCTTTTTGAAATGCGCAAGGAAATGGTCGATCTTAAAAAGGTCGTGTTGGGGTTACTCGAGAATGAACCGCGCCTTTCCGGACAATCCTCAACACAAATAATACACAGGCTGCATGAAGATTTAGAGAAAGAACCGGAAAGCAATATTCAAATACACCCTGCAACAGCTAAGAGGGTTATTAACCCTGAAATAGGCCGAGATGTTGAAGAGTCAATGTCGTTAGAAGACAGGGAAAAGCAATATATAAAGAAAGCTTTGGAAAGGCATCAGGGTAACCGCAGGGCCGCATCTAAAGAATTAGGTATCTCAGAACGCACCATGTACAGGAAGATAAAGGACTATAACCTGGAAGAGCTATGATCCGCAAAGTGTTTATAGCCATTCTGGCTGTTGGGTTATTTTGTGGGTGCCATGTTAACTATTCACTTTCCGGTGCATCTATTCCGCCAGATGCCAAATCATTCTCGGTTCAATATTTTCAGAACCAGGCACCTTTGGCAGGTCCAACACTCAGTCAGGCTTTTACCGATGCCTTGCGTGATTATTTATCGGCACAAAGCGGACTTACATTAGTGAAGAATGGCGATCTCGATTTTCAGGGCGCTATAACAGGGTTTGCAATAGCGCCTCTTTCTGCTGCTGCGGCAGCAACTGGGCAGTCATCACTTACTCGTCTTACAGTTACGGTTGAAGTAACTTACACTGATAAGAATGACATTAAGAAGAATTTTACTGCTTCATTTTCCCGTTATGCCGATTACCCCAGTGCTAGTAGCCTTTCTGCCGTGCAAGCTGATTTAATCCAGCAGATAAACAAGCAATTGGTTCAGGATATTTTTGACAAAGCGTTTAATAACTGGTAAGATAATTCCCCTACCTTGGATATAGAATTCTTTATTGCCAGCCGTATTTTAAAAGGTAAAGGAAAGCGGAAAAAAATTTCCCGCCCTACCATTCGCATTGCTATAGCGGGTGTGGCAATTGGCCTTGCAGTTATGATAATGACCGTGGCTATTGTACGTGGTTTCCAATTATCTATCCGTGATAAAGTAGAAGGCTTTAATACCGATATACAGATCAATAATCTCGATTATAATAATTCTTTTGAACCTTCACCCATTATAGTCGATAAGCCGCTCATGACTATGATAGGTAAATTGTCTGGAGTTAAACATATACAAGTATATGCTACCAAAGAAGGAATAATAAAAACAAAGACAGAGAATGAAGGTGTGCTGTTGAAAGGCGTGGGAAGCGATTTTGATTGGTCCTTCATTAAGAAAAATTTAGTGAAAGGTGATGTGTTTTATCCGCATGATACCATACCGTCGGGCGATATAGTAATTTCAAAAAGCATTGCCTATGCACTTGATGTTGATATAGATAGTACTCTGCGAGTGTTCTTTGTTACCAAAGCACGAGATGCTGATGCAATGGGCCATGCGGGTTATGAGCAAAGAGTTAAGTCGTTCCGAGTTAAAGGAATTTACCATACAGGACTTGAGGAGTTCGACAAACAAATAGTGTTTGTAGATATTGGCAAAATACAAAACCTTAATTTCTGGAGCTCAAGCCAGGTGGGTGGGTATGAAGTAAAATGCAATGATTTTAACGATGCCGATAAGCTGGAAGATGCCATTAATGGGGTAGTAGGAGAGAAGCTAAGTGCTCAGAATATCAAGAAAATTAATCGTGCCATGTTCTCATGGCTTGAACTTCAAAACACGAATGCTGCTATTATCATCATTTTAATGATGATTGTTTCAGCCATTGCCATGATATCGGCTCTTATTGTTCTGATTCTTGAAAATACTAATATGATAGGCCTTTTGAAGGCTTTGGGTTCAACCAATTCCAGTATTCAAAAAGTATTTTTGTTGAATGGAGCATACTTAATATTCTCTGGTTTACTTATTGGTAATATTATTGGGCTTTCCCTGTGCCTATTGCAACAACACTTCGGACTGATAAAACTCGCTCAAGAAACGTATTATGTTTCACAGGTGCCTATTTATCTTCATTGGCGGTATGTTGCATATTTGAATTTAGGAGCATTTGCATCTTGTATGATCATGCTCATTCTACCTTCTTTTATCATTTCTAAAATATCGCCTGTCAAGACTCTCAGGTATAGTTAAGCGGCTCTTTTCCTATAATCATCCATCTTCGTATATTTGAGCAGTTTTAGCTCCCTGAACGTATTAAATAATAAGCATTATGCAGTACTTTAATAATATACTCGAGGTTATAGGAAATACCCCTCTTGTTAAGATAAACCGTATTACTAAAGATATACCTGCAACTATACTTGCGAAGGTGGAGACCTATAATCCGGGTAACAGTATTAAAGATCGCATGGCCCTTAAAATGGTTGAAGATGCTGAAAAGCAAGGCAAACTAAAACCAGGCGATACCATTATTGAAGGTACTTCCGGCAATACAGGTATGGGCCTTGCCATTGTAGCGGTAATTAAAGGTTATAAAACCATATTTACTTCAACAGATAAACAATCGAAAGAGAAATTTGATGCTCTTCGTGCATTCGGCGCGAAAGTGATAGTATGCCCTACCAATGTTGATCCTGAAGATCCTCGTTCATATTATTCAGTTTCATCAAGACTTGAAAAGGAAGTGCCAAATTCATGGAAGGCAAATCAATATGATAATCCTTCCAACGCAAAGGCTCATTACGAAACTACCGGCCCTGAAATATGGAAACAAACTGATGGTAAGATAACACACCTAGTGGTGGGTGTTGGAACCGGTGGTACAATTTGTGGTGTAGGAAAGTATTTAAAAGAGAAAAACCCTAATGTACAAATATTGGGTATTGATACCTATGGTTCAGTATTTAAGAAATACAAGGAGACAGGCATATTCGATAAGAATGAGATTTACCCATATATAACTGAAGGTATAGGTGAAGACTTTTTGCCGCAGAATGTTGATTTTAACGTGATTGATCATTTTGAAAAAGTAACGGATAAAGATGCTGCATTAATGACACGTCGCATTACACGTGAAGAAGGAATATTTGTGGGTAATTCAGCAGGTTCTGCCATGGCAGGGCTTTTGCAGATGAAGGACAGGTTTAAGAAAGGCGATGTGGTTGTGGTTATATTTCATGATCATGGTTCACGTTACCTGGGTAAAATGTTCAATGATGAATGGATGCACGACCGTGGCTTTTTAACAGCAGGAAAAATAACTGCATTGCAACTTATTGAAAGGCATAAGGACCAACCTTTGGTAACGGTAAAAGAATCAGATACCATACACGATGCTGTGGCTATGATGCGTAAATACAATATTTCTCAGGTGCCAGTTAGTAATGGTGATAAGAAGTTTGTTGGCTCATTGAATGATACTGAAGTATTTAGAAAATTGATAGATAACCCGCAATTGGGCGAGAAAAAGGTATCGGAAATAGTACAGCCGGGCTTTCCTTATGTTAATCCTGATTCCTCAATTGAAGAAGTATCTAAGCTAATTACTCCGCAAAACCATGCGGTGCTGGTAAATGATATGCTGGGTGGAACACATATTATTACTCGCCAGGATATTGTGGAAGCGCTTTGTTAATTAGGAATCTGACAATTACGAATTAGGAATCGTATCTTCCTTTCTTGAAATTCTTAATTAACTGATTCCTAATTCCTAATTTTGTAGGATATGAGGAAGTTTACAGACCAGATGGGTCGAATAATAGAAGTATCATGGCCACCCAAACGCATAATTTCCATTGTCCCATCACAGACTGAACTATTATATAGCCTCGGATTAGAGAATGAAGTTATGGGTATAACTAAATTCTGCGTTCATCCTGATTCATGGTTCCGCACCAAGCAACGGATAGGTGGGACCAAAAAACTCGATTTTGATAAAATAGCGGCACTTAAACCTGATTTAATTATTGGGAATAAGGAAGAGAATAATGAGCAGGAGATAAAAGCATTAATGGAAACCTACCCGGTTTGGATGAGCGATATCCATAACCTGGATGATGCATTTGCAATGATGCAATTAGTTGGAGAATTGACGAACAGAGCCAAAAAAGCAAATGAAATAGTAAATCAAGCTAAGCACAATTTTGCAGAACTGGATAAAGCGAAGTATCCTGTTCGCAAGGCAGCGTATTTCATTTGGAAGAACCCTTATATGCTTGCCGGCAACGATACGTTTATAAACAATATGCTTGCACTGTGTGGTTTTAAAAACATAGCCTCTGAAGTGCAGGGCAGATACCCAGAGTTATCGGTTGATACTTTAAAAAACCTTAACCCTGATGTGATATTTCTTTCTTCAGAACCATTCCCATTTTCAGGCAAGCATATAGATGAATTTAAGACAATTTGTCCTGGGGCAAAGATAGTTCTGGTTGACGGTGAGTACTTTTCGTGGTATGGCTCAAGGCTATTAGCTGCCCCTGATTATTTCAAAAGCCTTCTGAATGAGATGCAATAATGCGTAGATTTGTAGTTCATCCACTACATCTAAAAAACAAGGTGAAGCAATTTTCACTCGTTTACTTGTTCGTCTTTTGCATAGCCTTTCAGGCTTATTCTCAAAAAGTTGGGTTAGTATTAAGCGGTGGTGGTGCAAGTGGCATTGCTCACATTGGGGTAATAAAGGCATTGGAAGAGAACAATATCCCGATAGATTATATAACAGGCACATCTATGGGTGCCTTTATAGGTGCATTATATGCGGCAGGCTATACACCACAGCAAATGGAGCAATTGGCTCTTTCACGTGAATTTAATGAAATTGCGAAGGGTACTATAAATGGTAAATACATTTACTATTTCAAGCAAAAGCCCGAAGAGGCATCGTGGATATCATTCCGCTTTTCGCTCGATACCAGCATAATTACAAGTATACCTACTCACCTGGTTTCACCATTGCCAATAGATTATTCCATTATGAAGTATTTCTCAGGCGCTTCTTCTGCTGCACGAGATGAGTTCGATAGCCTTATGATACCCTTCCGTTGCGTGGCAGCCGATATAGTGGATAAAAGGCCTTATATTTTTAAATCGGGCAACCTTGGTGAAGCCATACGCGCATCTATTTCTTATCCTTTCTATTTAAAGCCATTGGTAATAGATGGTAAAATGCTTTTCGACGGCGGGCTTTACAATAACTTTCCTACCGATATTATGGAAAAGGATTTTCAACCAGATGTAATTCTGGGTAGTAATGTATCGAGCAATGTAGAACCACCAAGCGAGGATAATATCATATCGGAGATTAAGAATATGCTTATTACCCGCACAGTGTATAAACTAAAAACTAAAGGGCTTATAGTTATTCCGAATGTTGAGGCGGGTATACTTACTGCCGATAATCCTAAGGCATTAATAGATAGCGGATACAATGCTACCATCCGCCAAATACCTGCTATTAAGGCCCTTATTGCCCGTAGAATGGATTCAGCACAGCGTGCCCGGATTCGTTCAAACTTTGAGAAAAGGCAACATCCTTTAGTTTTTAGCAAGGTTAATATCCATGGGGTCAATCCTGCCCAGGAGCATTACATTAAGAAAATATTGATGGATGGTGATTCATTGCTTTCAATAAATAAGATGGAAAGCAGGTATTATAGGGTTGCTACTGATGAAAATATGCATAGTATTTATCCAATGGCAAGATATAATGACACAACTGGCTTCTATAATCTTGATCTATCTGTAAAACGGGAAAAGCATTTTTCCGGCGACATTGGAGGAGTTATATCTAACCGGCCAATTAGTGAAGGCTATGTGGGCCTACAATATAGTTCACTGGCAAACCAGGAAATATTGCTGAATGGTAATTTTTATTTCGGCAAACTATATACATCGGGCATGGGCTCTGCAAAAATCTATTTCCCCTGGTCAATTCCTGTTTATATAAAACCAGAGTTTGTATATAACAGCTGGAATTATTTTACCAGCAGCACAGATTTTTATAATGATATTAGGCCGCCATATTTAATCCAGCAGGATGAATTTGGTAAGCTTGATATTGGCTTCCCTATTGGAAATAAAGCTAAACTGGAAGTAGGTGGCAGCATTGCTGATATTACAAGCACTTATTACCAGACCTTGAATTTTGCACCAACCGATACTGCCGATCAAACCGAATTTGATGCAATGACTGCACATCTCCGTTACGATATGAATTCACTGAACAGGAAAATGTATGCAAGCAGTGGCACACGTTTATTGTTCCAGGCGCAATGGATTGCGGGAACTGAGATATACCGCCCAGGTTCACTTAATACAAATAGAACAATTGATTCAGCTGCACATAATTGGTTACAGTTAAAGCTATCATTCGATAAATATTTCATAGGCAGAGGACTTGTGAGGTTAGGTACTTACTTGGAAGCTGTGTATTCAAATTCCTTTATTAATGGCAAGGCTCTTCAAACTTACTTTACCGATTATTATGCTACTGCCTTAATGGCTCCTGCTTTCCAGCCCACACCTGAAATGCAAACACAATTCCTTCCTTTCTACCGTGCGTACAATTACGTAGCCGGTGGCCCCAAATTTCTAATAAGCTTCAAACCTAATATCGACCTTAGGCTGGAAGGGTATATTTTTATTCCATACCAATCCATACAGAATGTAAATAACAAGGCAGTATATAGTGCAGACATCCTCTCAACAAGAGAATATATTGCCACCGCTGCTATTGTTTTCCACTCACCAATAGGGCCAATGGCATTAAGCGCAAATTATTTCGACAGTGACCTAACGAATCCAACCAAGTATTCTTTTTCTATACTTTTCCATGTAGGGTTCATAATATTTAATGAGAAATCGATTAACTAGACAAGGGCTTTATGAATAGGGTTGTAAAAGCTCATCTTGCATTACTTATTGTTAATTTTATTTACGGTGCTAACTTCACTATTGTAAAATCGGTGCAGGAGGCGCATATTCCTCCATTTGCTCTGGTCCTGTTGCGTGCATTTTCTTCCATGACACTTTTCTGGTTAACCAGTTTTTTTGTGGCACATGAAAAAATTGAGCGCAAAGATTTCATTAAAGTAATGATGCTTGGAGTATTTGGAGTGGCACTAAATCAATTGCTATTTATAAAAGGGCTGTATCAAACTACCCCCATCAATGCATCCATTATTATGATGTTCAATCCTGCCATTGTAATGCTAATTGAAATCATTTTCCTTAACGCGAAAGCACTACCTATGCGCGTGGCTGGTATAGTAATGGGAATTTTCGGCACATCAGTGCTTCTTCTTTTTGGGAATGCAATATCAGCACATACAGGCGATGTTATGGTGCTTATTAATTGCATATCGTGGGGTATTTACTTGGTTATGGTTAAGCCACTTATGATAAAATACAAGACTGTCACAATAGTGAAATGGGTATTTGCATTTGGTACAATTTATGTATTACCTTTTGGCTGGCCTGAAGCCAGAATATTTGACCCAAGCCATGTAAGTATAGTATCGTGGATATGTATTGGTTATGTGGTTGTAGCAAGTACTTATATCGCTTACTTTCTTAATACATACGCACTGGCAGAGCTTAGTCCTTCTATAGCCAGTACGTATATTTACCTGCAACCAATTATAGCTGCAGCCATAGCTATATATTTAAAAAAGGAAGAATTAGACTGGATAAAAGTGACCTCTGCAGTGCTTGTTATTGTTGGCATTTATCTTGTAAGCCTTAGCAGGAAACAAGAAAGGAATAACATAAAAGCACTTACTAAAGACGAAGAAACTCGTTGAATAGCGGCTTGTTATTATATTTGATAAAAAATAGAGTACATGTTACAATCAATGACCGGTTTTGGAAAGGCATCAGCCCGTATTTCGGGAAAAAAGCTTGATGTGGAAATTCGTTCGCTTAACAGCAAGCAGCTTGACCTTAACTTGCGTATGCCATATATATACCATGCTATTGAAGCTGAGATAAGGAGCATGATAAATGAAACCCTAAGTCGTGGTAAGGTAGATGTATTTATTAATGTTTCCAGCGATGAGGCTAAAGGTAAAGCAAGTTTAAATAAACCGTTGGTAAAGCAATATTACGCTGAACTGAAAGCTTTGGCTAAGGAACTAAATGTGAAAGACGTTGATTACATGCCTTTGTTAATGAGGATGCCTGATATTTTCAAAACGGAAGAAACTGCCGATAAGGCTGAACTTAGTGCTGTTACTTCACTTGTGAAGAAAGCAGCCCAAATGGTACAGGAATTCAGAGGGCAGGAAGGTAAATCTTTAAAGAAAGATATTGAATTGCATTTAGGAAAGATTGAGAAAGGAGAAAAGGAGATTGATGCAATGGATGGCAACAGGATAGAGAAACAAAGAGAGAAGCTTTTAACGAAGGTTACAGAAGGTTTAGGTGGCCGTGTGGCAGACTTGAACCGTTTTGAGCAGGAGATAATCTATTACATTGAAAAGTTGGATATAAACGAAGAAAAGGCTCGTTTGCGCACGCATTGCAATTATTTCAGGCAGACCATGAATGAACAGAATGGTGGTCGTAAATTGGGTTTTATAGTACAGGAAATTGGAAGAGAAATAAATACTATCGGTTCTAAAGCGAATGATGCTGGCATACAAAAGATAGTGGTGGATATGAAGGACGAATTAGAAAAAGTAAAAGAACAGTTGTTGAATATTCTATGAGCAAAGCTTCCGGAAAAATGGTTATTGTGGCTGCGCCATCAGGTGCCGGTAAAACAACTATTGTCCGGCATTTACTAAGTGTGTTCCCAAGGCTCGCCTTTTCAATATCTGCATGCAGCAGGCCAAAACGTAAAGGTGAAAGAGATGGAGAAGATTATTATTTCCTCTCGGTTGACCAGTTTCGCGAGAAAATAAATAAAGGCGATTTTATTGAATGGGAAGAAGTTTACCCTGGCAGTTTTTATGGCACATTGCGCGCTGAAGTAGAGAGGCTATGGAACGCCAATAGGCATGTGATATTTGATATTGATGTAAAGGGGGCCATTAACCTGAAAAAGATCTTCCCTGAACGTTCTATTACCATATTTATAGAACCGCCTTCAGTTGAAGCATTGGAAGCTAGACTTCGGGATAGGAATACCGAAACCCCGGGGCTATTGGAACAGCGAATTGCTAAGGCAAAGGATGAATTGGCCTATGCACCTCAATTTGATAAGATTGTAC
The DNA here is from genome assembly GCA_035485295.1 of Bacteroidia bacterium. GTDB lineage: Bacteria > Bacteroidota > Bacteroidia > JABEUT01 > JABEUT01 > JABEUT01. The sequence goes on along the minus strand of DATHOD010000227.1, from coordinate 9,748 downwards.
CTAATATAGAGTTAAGTAAAGCTTTTTCTGATGCGGAAAAGGTTGTGAGTGATTTTTTAGGCGATATTTAGACAAATTATGCTGTCGAAGAAAACCAAATATGCTATAAAAGCTCTTGTCGCACTGGCAAGGGAAAATAAAGCTATGACCATACAAGAGATTGCAACACAAGAAAGAATACCGAAGAAATTTCTGGAGACCATTCTTCTTGACTTACGCAAACAGGGTATTTTAGGCAGCAAGATTGGATTAGGTGGTGGATACCACATGATAAAGAAGCCCAAAGACATTCCGCTTACTCAATTGCTCCGCACCATAGATGGCCCAATTGCACTTGTTTCCTGCGTTAGTTTAAACTTCTACGAACGCTGCGAAGATTGTGTAAATGAAGAAACCTGTGGTATTAAAAGCGCCTTTACCCAGGTGCGTGATGCTACCCTTAAAATACTTTCCAAGACTACCTTAGAGGATATTCTTAAACGTGAACAAGCCCTCAAAACCCTTAAGAGCAAAGGCAGGAAGTAGAGGGTAAAAAAATTTATTGCAATTATCTACTAAGTTGATAGATATTATATATATTTGTGCCCTGAAATCAAAAATTAACGAACAGAGAAATGAGCACAACGACCATAATTTGCCCGGTATCTTCCGAGAAGATAAACGAAAACGTAGCCAGGGTAGGCGCACTTATAACTATAGCAATAACCGCTGCAGGAGTATATTTTAACTGGCCCTTATTATTAGTGGCTCTTGCAGTAGACTTTTACCTGAGGGCATTTACCAAGGGTACATTTAGTCCTGTTAAAGGATTGTCAAAATCTATAGTTGCTTTTCTTGGGTTAACGCAGAAGAAGAGCGATGCTGCACCTAAAAAGTTTGCTGCGGGTATCGGCTTGTTTTTTACAGCCTCAATCGCAATTCTGCAGGCATTCCAATACACTATTGCTGCCGATGCTTTAGCGGGTATTTTAATATTCTTTGCTGCACTTGAAGGCGTATTTGGCTTTTGTTTCGGATGTATTATCTACACATATCTTGTATTGCCTTTTCTACAGAACTCAAATTCAGAATCTATAAGTATCAATCTTTAAATCAATATAAATCATGTCACTCAGATTAGGAGACCTTGCACCGGATTTTACAGCGCAAACAACAGAAGGAACAATCGAATTTCACAAATGGTTGGGCGATAAATGGGGAGTATTATTTTCTCATCCGGCCGATTTTACACCAGTGTGCACAACCGAACTCGGTAGGGTAGCTAAGTTAAAACCTGAATTCGAAAAGCGTAATGTGAAAGTAATTGCATTGAGCGTTGACCCAATACAATCGCACGAAGCATGGGTAAAGGATATTAACGAAACTCAACATACAACCGTTAACTTCCCTATAATTGCTGACCCTGATTTTGTGGTGGCAAAATTGTACGATGCAGTACACCCCAATGCATCTGATAAGTTTACAGTGCGTTCGGTATATATTATAAGCCCTGATAAAAAGATCAAGCTAATTATTACTTACCCTGCATCTACCGGAAGGAATTTTGACGAGATAATACGTGTTATCGATTCATTGCAGCTCACAGCTAACTATAGCGTAGCTACCCCGGTTGATTGGAAATATGGTGAAGATGTAGTAGTGGCTCCCGCAATTAAGACAGAAGATATTGCTGCTAAATTCCCTAAAGGACATAAGGTAATTAAGCCTTACCTGCGCACAACGCCTCAACCGAATTTGTAATTTCTTTATGGTGCAGTAGCCGAAAGGTTACTGTACCTTTCCTTCTACAATAGTAGTTTCAATTAAATCGCTGCCAAAAGAATAAGGCAGGTAATTGTATGAAGGTATAGATTGAGTGATAAAGAGACTCGCTTTCTTGCCAACAGTGATTGTTCCATGTGTATCGCTTATTCCCATAGCATAGGCTGAGTTTACTGTCGCAGCATTTATAGCCTCTTCAGGAAGCATTTTCAATTTCACACAAGCAAGTGACATAATAAAGGCCATTTTACCAGATGGAGAGGAGCCGGGATTATAATCTGTTGCCAATGCAATGGGCAAACCTGCATCAATCATTTTACGTGCTGGCGGATAATGCAACCCTAAAAAGAATGCGGTTGAAGGTAATAGGGTAGGCATAGTAGCCGATGATAACAACGTTTCAATCTCTTTGTCTCCGGTAAATTCCAAATGATCTACTGATAAGGCTTTGTTTTTCACTCCAACTTGTATGCCGCCTGAATAATCTAATTCATTGGCATGTATTTTAGGTTGTAGCCCATGCTTCCATCCTGCCTGCAATATGGCATCTGTTTCTTCTATGGTATAAAATCCTCTGTCACAAAACACATCGCAGTAGTCAGCAAGCTTTTCTTTACCTATCAATGGCAGCATTTCATCAATGATTAGATCGATATATTCCTGTCTGTTTTGCTTGAACTTTAAGGGCACTGCATGTGCCCCAAGGAATGTAGCTTTTATAGTAAGCGGTGAATGTTGTTTCAATTTCTTAATTACCCTAAGCATTTTTATTTCACCTTCCAATGATAATCCGTAACCGCTTTTTATCTCTACTGCTCCTGTTCCATATCTGGTTATCTCTTTCAGGCGCTGCATGGCACTATCAAAAAGTTCGTCTTCTGAGGTTTTATTTAGTCTTTCAGCCGAATTCAATATGCCTCCGCCATTTCTTGCAATTTCCTCATAGCTCAATCCTTTAATACGGTCCACAAACTCACTTTCTCGGCTACCTGCATATACTATATGGGTATGTGAATCGCACCAGGCAGGGAACACGAATTTCCCGGTGGCATCAATAATCTTATCGAAACTGGCTTTATTGGGCAAGCCTTCTTTCATTTCTCCTACACCTGAAATCAGTCCATTCTCAATGCTAAGCCACCCATTATGAATGCAAGACAATACGCTCATCTCTTTACCTGACAATTTCTTAGCAGGTTTAGGATTGGTGCCTACAATGGTTTTTATATTTTCTATAAGTATTTTCATGGAGTAATGACAATATCTTGTTACACAAAGATATTTATTTCATTCTTGGGTTCTTACAAAAGCTGTCTCGTTAAATTTCACTAAAATTGCCATTGATGAATGCTGAAGCTAAAACGGGGGAACGTGCTACATGGTTTGCCGATGTAGTATTGCCGCTTGCGGTACCCAACCTATATACGTATAGGGTCCCGTTTGAATGGAATGAACTGGTTAAGCCAGGACAGAGGGTTGTAGTTCAGTTTGGCAAGAACAAGCTCTATATGGCGCTGATACGTAAGCTGCATCAGAACCCACCTAAAGATTACCAGGCCAAGTATATTCAGGATATTTTAGATGCCAAACCTATAGTTAATGAAACTCAATTGAAGTTTTGGGATTGGATCTCTGCCTATTATTTATGCACACCCGGTGATGTGTTAAATGCAGCTTTACCGGCGGGATTGAGGTTTAGCAGTGAAACACGCATTATACTAAATGAGGAATTTGCCCTTGATGAAGTGGCAGAAGATTTTTTTACCGAGAAAGAGTGGAAGCTGGTGATTGCCTTGAACGATAAAAAGGAAATGAGTCTTGATGAGGCAGTTGTAGCATTAGAGATAAAGAGCGTACAGCCAATTATACAAAGTCTGCTTACAAAGGGCTTTGCCAGAGTAAAGGAAGAAATAAGAGATGGGTATAAGCCAAGAACGGAATCGTTTGTAAGGATTGCCGCTTTATCTGAAACTGAATTGCAAAAGGCAATGACGGAATTAGAGAAAAAGGCTTTCAAGCAATTGCAGGTGTTAATGGCATACATGCAATTATCGGACTGGCATACGGGTAAGCCGAAAGAAGTAAAGAAGAGTCGTTTGCTGGCACATTCCGGAGTTTCTGCTTCGGTTGTAGATCAATTGGTGAAGAAGGGAATAATGGAAGTATATAGCCAGGAAGTTTCTCGCCTTTTGTTATCAGATAAAGCCATAGAGAAAGCAAATGATCTGGCTGATTTTCAACAAGCGGCGATTGATGAGATACATGAACATTTTAAAGATAAAGATGCGGTATTGCTGCATGGTGTAACATCGAGTGGTAAGACGGAGATATACATGCAATTGATAGAAGAAGCTATCAGCCAGAACAGGCAGGTGCTTTATTTATTACCCGAAATTGCATTAACCGCGCAATTAGTTCAGCGATTGAAAAAGAGATGGGGAAATAAAGTTGGGGTTTACCATTCTAAGTATAGCGACAATGAAAGGGTGGAGGTGTGGAACACATTGGTTACTCCAAAGGAGAATAATTTCTCTGTTATCGTGGGTACGCGTTCAGCACTGTTTCTTCCGTTCTCAGATTTAGGTTTAGTGATTGTTGATGAAGAGCATGATGGCTCATACAAGCAACAGGACCCTGCACCGCGTTACCATGCGCGTGATTCGGCTATTTATTTGGCGCATATGTATAATGCCAAAGTGGTATTGGGTTCTGCAACTCCCTCGCTCGAAAGTTATTACAATGCCATAAATAAAAAGTACGGATTGGTAGAATTGAAAACACGTTTCGGTGGCATGGAGATGCCTGAAATTGATGTGTGTGATGTGGGTGAAGAAAAGAGAAAGAAATTAATGAAATCCATATTCTCACCCTTTTTATTGAAGAATGTGGAAGAGGCATTAAGCAAAAAAGAGCAAGTAATACTTTTTCAAAACCGAAGAGGATTTGCTCCTTTTATTGAATGCAATGTTTGTGCCAATGTGCCGAGTTGTATCAATTGCGATGTTAGCCTTACCTATCATAAGCAAGCTGATTTGTTGCGTTGCCACTATTGCGGCTATTCAACCGGATTGCCCAAGGTATGCACTGCATGCGGTAGCCCAAATATGCAGATAAAAGGATTTGGCACTGAAAAAGTAGAGGAGGAATTAATGATATTTTTCCCGCAGGCACGGGTGGCAAGAATGGACCTGGATTCTACACGTGCTAAACATTCTCATTCTAAAATTATAAACCAGTTTGAGGATAGGGAAGTGGATATTTTGGTAGGAACACAAATGGTAACAAAGGGTCTGGACTTTGATAATGTGAGTATAGTTGGAGTGCTTAATGCCGATTCGGGGTTGCACTTCCCTGACTTCCGCTCACCCGAAAAGAGCTTTCAGCTTATGGCACAGGTTAGTGGCAGGGCAGGCAGGAAGAACAAGAGAGGTAAGGTTATTATTCAAACCAATAATCCTGATCATCCAATCATTCAGCAGGTGGTGAAGAACGACTATATGGGTATGTACCTGGAACAGATTGAAGAGAGAAATAAATTTTCTTATCCTCCATTTACACGTCTGATAGAGATAACACTCAGCCAAAAGAACCAGGATGACCTTGAAGTTGTTGCACCGGATTTGGCAATTGAATTGAAAAAGCGTTTTGGTGAAGAAAGAATATTGGGTCCTGAATACCCAGTTATATCAAGGGTGCAGAACTACTACATGAAAAAGATATTACTGAAAATAGAACGGGATAAATATTCATCGAAGGTAAAAGGAATGATGATGGAAGCCTTGAATGAGTTTTATACTATGAGCAAGGAACATGCCCGCACCCGTATTAAAATTGACGTAGACCCGCAATAATTTTGAAAGAGATTACTTCGCCCAATGACGGGCTCGTAATGACGGGCCTAGTATTAACGTCATTGCGAACGCAGTGAAGCAATCTCAGTGTTTATTTAATTATTTCGGCCGCAATCCTGTTATATAATCTACAATGCTTTTGTAATAAGCATCTGCTACAAGTGTAATTCTTTGTGATACTGCAATTCCTGCAATTTGTGCATCCTTGCTTGTCAGCAAGTAGCATTCTTTCTCATTATCCTGGTATAGCGGTTCACCATAAACCAATGTTCCTTTAATTAAACGGGTAAGTGCAAGGTCACGTGAGTAAACCCCTTCAATTGGAGTAGCAAGGCAATGCTGGCTAAGATATGTTGCATCCTTTCTTTGCACAATAGGAACGCTGAGACTGGCAGATAAATTATTTACCAGCATGGATGAAAGAGTGAGTGAATTTTCAATATCTGGACTGATTAACATTCGCAGAAAATTTATGCGACCCGCTAATGATTTAAGGTCCTTTGATGTAATGCAACCTGGTACAAATGCCATCACATAATCTTTATCGGTAGTGTGGTTCCAGCCGGCATTCTTTTCGTTCACATTGTAGTGTATTATCACTGTCAGGTCAGGTTTGAATGCATTTATCTTTCTTGCTCGCACAGCCATATCCAATGAACCAAATACTTTTTCGAAAAGTATTTTATCCGCAATTTTTGCATGCAGTAATGGAAGCTCTTTACCTGAAATCAAATCAACTTTCATCAGGCTATCAAGATAGGTTCTATCCTTTATTCTTCTCTTCCATTCAAAATAGCTTATGCCTAAAGATGATAGTCCGGTATCGCTGCGTGTAAGCATTACTATTGCTCCTTGCTCTTCCAGTTTCTTCTTTAAAATAAGTGAAGTGAAAAAAGTAAGATTCCCTTCTATAAGTTTTATGGAATGTGTAGAATCTATAGTCAAGTTCATGCACCTGCTTTCCGCTTCACCCATAGCAAATGAACCACCCAAATGGCCCGGGTCAATAGCAATCTTTACACCTTTTAATGAAAGTGGAGGTGTTGGAGTTTTATCGAGAGAATCTTTTTTAATGTAGAATGAAAGGCTGTCTCTCTTTTCAATCAGAAGTTTTTCAAGAGAGCTTTCTGGTAGTTTGCTAATACTGTTTTTTAGTTTGTTTATTTCGCCCCAACTCAACCTTATTTCAGGCTTTTCTCCGGTTGCCTTAGCATGCGGACTTGCATATAGTGATATGCCTTCATCGGTAACAGATACGAAATTTTTCACCTCACCATCTTTCGAAAAATAGGTATTGAGCTTGTTTTGATAATATACTTTCTCGCTCTGCGCTGTTAGTAAAAAGGAGCATTGCAGTAGCAGAATGAATAAGAAGAATGCCTTTTTTTGTAGAAGATTATTGGTAATGGAAAATATTCGAGACATTGATTTTTCTTCGGAGTTGCGGTTTACTGCCAGCAGAAGCGGGGGTAAAGGTGGACAAAACGTTAATAAACTGTCCACGAAGGTAGAACTTCATTTCGATTATTTGAACTCGTTTATTTTAAATGATGAACAGAAGATGTTGATTACTTCAAAGTTAGGTTCACATATAAATAATGATGGGATATTGAAAATAGTTTCGCAAGAGGATAGGAGCCAGCTAGGGAATAAAAAGCATACCATTCAAAAATTCTACAATCTTTTAGAAAGAGCATTTGCTAAAGAGAAAAAGAGAAAAGCTACAAGACCAAGCAAGCAAAGCAAGAAGAAGCGATTGAAGCTAAAGCGAATACATTCGGAGAAAAAGCAGTTGAGGAACGTATGGAAGAAAGAGGTTGGTAAATAGGTTAAAAATTTCCCTAATAAGGCTTGGTTTTAACAAATTTTATTTATATCTTTATAATGTTAAAGGTATAAGTATAGAACCTGATTACTAAGCGGTTGATGAAGAAAATTTTACTTTTTATTATTAGTTGTATAGGTTTATTGGAGGGTGCGTTGGCTCAATGCCCAACTTGCCACGATGGCAGGCATGACCCGGATACATCTTATGCTGCAAAGCATGCAATTAGACCGCACAACGGTTCTGGCACATTAGGTCAAAGTTATATACAGCAAAATGTTTGCGGGTTAAATTATACTTCAGCTACCGCATTTACAGCTACACGTTATTCACCTCCGGGCACTGGTTTTCCTACTACCCTCACTATTGCCGGTATGCCTACCACCTGTTTAACAATATTAAAAGCATTTCTTTATTATGGAGTATCATATACTGAAGGTACGGCTCCTACCACAACGGCTACAGTAACTAATCCTGCTGCTGCTAATGGTACCTATACTGCAACCCTTACAGGCACTGCCCCTTCTGTTTGTTGGGGCGAAACAGGTACTGCGGGTTATAGGGTAGATGTTACACCAATCATAACTACAAATGGGAACTATACCGTTAATCTGGGTGGTTTTTCAAATGCGTCAAGCGAAGTAGATGGAATAACCCTTATTATAATTTATACCAGCCCGCAAACATGGACAGGTAGTATTGTTCTTTATGATGGATGTATGTCAAACAGTACCGGTGCATCTATGTCATATACAGGAACCGGATTTAACGTTTGCGCTGCTACAGGTACTGCAAGTGCTTTTGGTTGCATGGGCGATATGCAGAATAATGTTTTGCCTAGTAATACTGATACATATAATGGAAGTACCGCAACATTCCCAAATAATTTCTGGAACTTTAATATTGTGCCTACTACTTTAACTGCAGCTCAAACTACCTGCGTGTTTAATAGCTATACGAATAACCTTGGATCAGATTGCTGGTTATGGAGCCTTGCAGGGCTATACTGGCAAAATTCAGGTTGTGTTACATGCTCTGCCGGAAGCATTACGCTAACTACAACTCAAACAAACCCAACTTGTAGTGCTACCGGTACTGCAACGGTTACTGCCACAGGCGGTTCCGCTCCATACACCTATTTATGGAGTAATGGTCAAACTACATCGACTGCTACCGGCCTAAGTGGAGGAACATATACGGTAACTGTAAAAGATGTAGCATGCAATACAGCAACTGCTACTGTTACCCTTGTCGTGGCGTCATCATTGACTATAACTCCGTCAACCACGCCGTCATTATGTAATGGAGGAAATACCGGCACAGCCTCAGTTACCGTTACGGGCGGCACACCGGGCTATACTTATTCATGGGCCCCATCAGGTGGAAATGCAGCTACGGCTAATGGGTTGACAGCCGGTTCTTATACTTGTACTGTTACTGACGCAAGTGGTTGTACAGGTACTCAAACTATAACTGTAACTCAGCCAACGGCAATAACTACAACAACCTCATCAACTGCGGATAACTGTGCGGCCAACAATGGTACTGCAACGGTAACTGCAACAAGCGGCACACCAGGATATACATATTCTTGGGCTCCAACTGGTCAAACTAATGCCACCGCTAACGGATTATCTGCAGGTACATACGTGGTAACTGTGAAGGACGCAAACGGCTGTACAGTTACTGCAACTGTTACTGTTGCCGCTTCTGGAGGAGTAATTACGGCAACAACAACCCCAACAAATGCATTATGTAATGGAGGTACTGGAAGCGCTACTGTTACTGCTCCTGCCGGAGGTACTGCACCATATACTTATGTGTGGAGCAACTCACAAACGGGCACTATTGCTACACCATTATCTATTGGAACATATACTGTGACTATCACGGATCATAACGGATGTTCGGGAACAGAGACTGTAACTATTACACAACCTAATCCTTTGGTTATTGCTACTTCGTCTGCCACTGCCACATGTAATCAAAGCAATGGTTCTGCAAGCGTAACGAGTACAACCGGTGGTACAGGTCCTTATACATACTCATGGGCTCCTGTAGGCGGTGCAGGTGCAACTGCTAATGGACTATCTGCTTCCAGTTATACCGTTACGGTTAAGGACGCAAATAATTGTACAGTTACTGCTACTGTTGTTGTTCCCAATGCCAATGGGCCACACGACTCAATATCAGCTTTCACTAATGTAACCTGCTTTGGCGGAAATAACGGTAGTGCAACAGTTGGCGTAACGGGCGGTACCGGACCTTATACATACTCCTGGACGACTGCACCGGTGCAAACTACAGCCAC
>DATHOD010000226.1:0-6372 GCA_035485295.1 Bacteroidia bacterium | reverse complement strand
AAACCATTTGGAGATTATGCTCAAACGCCTATAACAATTGCAGCTTTTGTATCCTTGTTTGTATGCTTAATACCCACAACAATTGGAGGACTTCTTTCGGCTATTGGTATTGCAGGAATGGACAGGGCATTGCGTGCGAATGTAATTACCAAGTCGGGTAAAGCGGTAGAAACAGCAGGAGATATTGATACACTATTACTTGATAAAACAGGAACTATCACTATAGGTAACCGCAAGGCCACAAATTTTTATCCTGCAAATGGAATTGACGATTTTTTATTCATTCAAAATTGCCTTATGGCATCACTCGCCGATGAAACTCCGGAAGGTAAATCAATTGTAAGCCTGGCGAAAGAAAGGAATGTAACTATTCCATCAGGCTTTGATATAAAGAAAGTAACCCTCATCAATTTTACAGCTGAAACACGCAGCAGTGGCATAACATTGCCTGATGGTAAGCAAATCCGCAAGGGTGCTTTTGATGCTATTAGGAAGATGGCCGTAGATGCGGGAAATACTTTTCCTAAAGAAACAGAGGAGGCTGTAAGGAAAATTTCTTCCAATGGCGGTACACCGCTTGTAGTATCTGAAAGCAAGAAAGTTATTGGTGTAATTGAATTACAGGATATTATAAAACCGGGTATTAAAGAACGTTTTGAACGTCTAAGGAAAATGGGTATTAAAACAGTTATGGTAACCGGTGATAATCCACTTACTGCAAAGTACATTGCAGATAAGGCTGGTGTAGATGATTTTATTGCCGAAGCTAAGCCCGAAGATAAAATGGCATACATACGTGCTGAACAGGCAGATGGTAAATTAGTTGCCATGATGGGTGATGGTACCAACGATGCTCCGGCACTTGCACAGGCTGATGTGGGTGTAGCTATGAACAGTGGTACACAAGCTGCTAAAGAAGCCGGCAATATGGTTGACCTTGATAATGACCCAACCAAGCTTATTGAAATAGTGGAGATTGGAAAGCAATTACTTATGACTCGTGGAACGCTCACTACATTTAGTATTGCAAACGATGTGGCAAAATACTTTGCCATAGTTCCCGCTTTGTTTATTGTTACAATTCCTTCACTTAGGGCATTAAATATTATGGGATTGAACAGTCCTGAAAGTGCAATTCTTTCTGCTGTTATTTTTAATGCCATTATAATCCCATTGCTTATTCCACTTGCTTTAAGGGGTGTAGAATACAAGCCTATAGGTGCAAGTGCGTTATTAAGAAGGAATCTTTTTATTTATGGATTAGGTGGTATTATAGTGCCGTTTATAGGAATAAAACTGATTGATATGTTACTTGGTATTTGGATGTAAAAATTAAAACTGAATTAGTATGAAAAAATATTTGATGGTATCGTTAAGACTCACAGTTGTTTTGCTGGTGCTGCTTTGTGTAATATATCCGCTGTTTATTGCGGCTGTTGCCAAGTTAGCACCGGGTGGAGGAGATGGAGTTACCGTTTCCTATAAAGGAAAAGTAGTTGGATATGAAAATATTGGCCAAGGCTTTAAAAGCGATAAATATTTTCAACCGCGTCCATCTGCTACATCACCGGCGTATAATGCAGCAGGTTCGGGTGCAAGCAATAAAGGGCCTACAAACCCTGACTATTTGAAAAGTGTTCAAGCTGCTATTGACACTTTTATGGTGCATAACCCTGGGGTAAATAAAGCAGACGTGCCAGCTGAGTTGGTAACTGCTTCAGGTAGCGGATTAGACCCAGACCTAAGCCCTGCGGGAGCTAAAATTCAAATTAAACGGATAGCAGTATTGCGCCATGTTTCTGAACAAGATCTTTTGAAATTGGTTGACGAACACACCCAACAACCTTTACTTGGCTTCCTTGGCCCAGCTAGGGTGAATGTATTGAAATTGAATATAGCCCTTGATGAAATGCAAAATAAAAATTAATACAGAGTAAACACAACAATTAAATAAATCACACTAATGAAAACAACAACAATAGCGTTATTGGCTTTAGCGACTTTAGCGCTTACAAAACAACAGGCTAATGCGCAAGCTGCGCCAAAGGACACGGTCAAAAAAATAGCCGATCAGACTCCTTTTGATAATATGGATCTAACGTGGATAAATGGAAATGACAGAAGAGATTCTTCTATATTTCATATACCATATTTTAATCCTGAAATTTTTGTAGATGCTAATGCTACGTACTCATTTGCCAACCCAATAGACCATACCGTAGTGGGTTCTACAGCCTTGGCTCGCGACAACGAAATGCAAATTTCACAATTAGGTTTTGGAGGAGATTTTAGTTACGGTAATGCACGCGCAAGATTTATAACCCAATTCGGAACCCGTGATGAAGTAGTTCCACGCAATGATTACAGTCCTTATCACGGTCAATATGATTTGCAAGATGCTTACCGTTACCTAAGTGAAGCTTATGGGGGATATCACTTTAATGTATGGCATGGTATTAATGTGGATGGAGGATTATTCATGTCTTACATTGGACTTAATTCTTATTACCAGGTTGAAAACTGGGATTATCAGGCTTCATATACATCAGATAATACCCCATGGTTTTTTAATGGTATACGTACCCAGATTTTTCCATCTAATAAGTTGAAAATAGAGTTATGGATCATTAATGGATGGCAGAGTTATGCCTCATTTAATGATATGCCTGGTTTTGGCGGAGTTATTGAATGGCATCCCAATGAGAATGTTAAAGTTATAAGTAACAATTATATAGTTGGTTCAGATGATGCTGGTGACTTTGGTAGACATAGATTCCATACTGATAATAGCTTCTTATTACGTTATTTCCACAGGCCAAAGTCAAGTAAGGGAATTACACAAATGGCATTCTCTTTTACAGGTGATCTTGGTGAGGAAACGGGCGATGGAGTAAATGGGTTTAATGGCTTTAAAACAGGTAATGATTCAACTGGTTATGCTCAGTATTTTGCCAGCGCTATGTTTTATAACAGAATATGGTTTGCACATGGTAAATTAGCATGGATGTTTGGCGGGGGAGTTATGACTAATCCCGGTCGTTATTTAGTTCTTGAGCCAACTGGGCAGGCAAGCGATTTACCTACACCTACGGCTGTAGTATTGCCTAATGGAACAGTGTTGCAAACTACTACACAAACTGGCACAGACCCATTTACTCAAAATCCAGGTGATCAGTTTACTGCATGGGATTGTTCAACCAATATTGCATGGATGCCAAGCCAAAGTTTTGAATTTAAACTTGAATATGTACACCGTGAGGCTAGTGTGCCTTATTTTGCCGGACCAGGTGGGGTTACCTCACCAACAGGATATACGACTACACCAATTCCTCCGGGATGGACACCTGACCTAGTTAAGACAGAAGACCGTATTATCATAGCATTTCTGGTACGATTCTAAGCGAGGGCAGAAACATATAACTTTGCGCTATGCCGGAAGAACGTGAGCAAAACGCAGAATATTTCCTTGAACTTATCCGCAAATCAAAGCGTAGTAAGTTCAAGGTTTATATTGGTATGAGTGCCGGAGTAGGTAAAACGTACAGAATGTTACAGGAAGCCCATACCTTATTGAAGAATGGAATTGATCTTCAAATTGGCTATATTGAAACACATAACCGCAAAGAGACGCAAGACTTGTTAGAAGGGCTTCCTATAATACCACGCCGGAAGCTTTTTTATAAAGGTAAGGAGTTGGATGAAATGGATACGCAGGCCATTATTAATCTTCATCCGGAAGTTGTAATTGTAGATGAGCTTGCACATTCTAATATTGAAGGAAGTAAAAATGAAAAGCGCTGGCAGGATGTTATTGAAATACTGGAAAGTGGTATAAATGTTATAAGCGCTGTTAATATTCAGCACATTGAAAGTCTAAATGAAGAAATTCAAATAATAACAGGAATTGAAGTAAATGAGCGTATACCTGACAAGGTGCTTCAAGGAGCAGATGAAGTTGTAAATATTGACCTTACTGCGGATGAACTGGTCGCTCGCCTAAAGGAGGGAAAGATATATGACCAAACAAAAATCGAAACTGCTCTTAAAAACTTTTTTCAGGTAGAAAGAATACTGCAATTGAGGGAATTAGCTCTTAGAGAAGTCACTTCACAAGTTGAACGTAAAATTGAGACGGAAATCCCGAAGAGCATTGCATTACGGCATGAACGATTTCTTGCATGCGTAAGTTCTGATGACGTGGTATCTAAAATGATTATACGCAAAACTGCACGCCTAGCTGTTTATTATAATTCAAAGTGGTTTGTATTATATGTTCAAACTGCTAAAGAAAACCCTGATAACATAGAGTTATCTGCACAACGTCATTTGATAAATAATTTTAAGCTGGCAACAGAACTAGGCGCTGAAGTTATTCAGGTTACTGGGAAGACGATTGCTGCAACTATAGCTGAAACAGCGGAACAAAAAGGTATAACAACTATTTGTATTGGTAAGCCTCATTTTAGTCTTATAAAATCTATATTAAGCAACAATCTATTCGATCAGTTATTGATAAAACTTACGAATTCGGATATCGATATAATAATTCTTTCATGATGAAGCTGCATATTAAAACAAAACTATCTCTTGGGCTTACATTCTTTTTTGTAATGATTGTATTGATTGGTGCTGTGGGCGTATTGGCTATTAACCGCCTTGCTGATGAGTCGAAAAATATTTTAAGTGCAAATTATGAAAGCATAAAGTATTGTGAAAATATGCAGCAAGCTATTGACTCTTATGAAATCAAGGACTCGGGAGCACTTGACAAATTTGAAAAAAATCTTAAAGCGCAAGAAAATAATATTACTGAGATAGGTGAACAGGATGCAACCGAGTCGGTTCGTGAACAATTTGAAAAATTAAGGAATGCAGATACCCTTTCTGTGAGTAAGCTTGAGAAAGCCATTAGAGTGGGGATTTATAGGATTAGTGATTTGAATACCAATGCAATTGCAAGAAAGAGTAATGAAGCGCAGCATACTGCTGAAAGACTGAAAGTTTATCTTACTGTATTAGCCACAGTTGCTTTTCTCTTTGCTTTCATTATGCTGGTAAACTTTCCCGGTTATATTGCTGACCCCATTAAAGAACTTATGGAGGGGATTAAGCAAGTAGCCAATAAGAATTATTCTCAACGTGTTCACATCGAAAATGGTGATGAATTCGGAGAGTTAGCGGATGCATTTAATTCCATGGCCCAAAAACTTGATGAATATAATAACAGCAACCTGGCTAAAATTATATTTGAAAAAAAACGCATAGATACTATTGTGAATAGTATGAACGACCCGATAATCGGGCTTGATGAGAAAAGGAGAATATTATTTGTTAATTCATCTTCTTGTAAGATATTGGGCGTAAAAGAGGAAGAAATAGTAGGCAAGTATGCGCCGGATATTGCCATGAAAAACGATTTGCTTCGTACTCTTATGAATACTACAGTTGCTGTAGCTCCATTGAAAATATATGCCAATGACAGAGAGAGCTATTTTACAAAAGAGATATTAAGAATAATGGCAGAGGAAAAGCCAATTGGGGAAGTGATTATTTTAAAAAATATTACGCAATTTAAAGAATTGGATCTCGCCAAAACCAATTTTATAGCAACAATATCGCATGAGCTGAAAACCCCAATTTCTTCAATAAAAATGAGTTCAAAGCTATTAGAAGATGAGCGTGTTGGGGTAACTAACCTGGAGCAGAAGCAACTTGTTAAAAATATAAAAGAAGACAGCGATCGCTTGCTTAATATTACCAGTGAACTTTTAAATATGACTCAAGTGGAAAGTGGCAATATTCAACTTAAACTAAGACCGACTTCTCCCAAAGAGATAGTTGAATACGCTTTAGCGGCATTAAAAGTGCAATCTGAACAGAAACATATAATAGTAGAAGTTGTTTGTCCTGTTAATCTTCCAATGGTTATGGTTGATGCTGAAAAGACGGTATGGGTAATGGTTAACCTTTTGTCAAATGCTATTAGGTATAGTCCGGAAAATAGTAAAGTGATTGTTGATGTTATGCAAAAGGATAAAAAGGTCATATTCTCAGTAAAAGACTTGGGTAGAGGTATAGAAGATAAGTATAAGGCGAGGCTGTTTGAACGTTATTTTCAGGTGCCTGAGAGTGATAGAAGCGGTACCGGCCTTGGTTTAGCTATATCAAAAGAGTTTATTGAGTCGCAACATGGGGCAATTGGCATGGAAAGCGAAGTAGAGAAGGGTAGTACCTTCTACTTTGAGCTGCCAGTATAGGCCTTTCAAGAGTTTTGAAAATTTCTGTTGTATATTCAGGCAGATGTGTTATTTTTGCAGTCCTTTTAAAAAAGGATAACACTCTTCGGTAGCTCAGTTGGTTAGAGCATCTGAC
>DATHOD010000225.1:0-9533 GCA_035485295.1 Bacteroidia bacterium | reverse complement strand
TGCCTGTGCATCTTTGCGGGTTGTGCTATCAGTCATGGCTTTAAACATATATAAACGGGCACTATCCATACTATTACGCTGTGCGCATTCATATGCTGCCACAAGGTTCACGTTCTGGGCGCTCCCCGCAAAGCGGCCCAGTAACAGCAGAACCAAAAATAAATAACGCGCCTGTTTCATGTTATTCAATGTTTACTGCAGCCAGTGCTTTAAGCCCGGAACTCACCACGAGTCCGGACTTTTCAGCCATGGCTTTATTTAATTCAAATGCCTGTTTATTGTCTTTTGCTATAAAATTTATGGCTGCACCTTTTCTTGCATCGCCTTCTGTTTCTGTTATAAGCAAGGTGCTTTTACCATGTACTTTCTTTGTAACCTCAGCCAGCAATCCATTGCTGCCTTCCGGTATGTATAATATGTTGCATTTATCTATCTCTTCAATTGACTTAAAGTTTTTTATCACAAACTTCTGCGAGCCAGCTGTTTTTGTGGCAGCCATTTTATTAAGCTCTTCCAGCATGGCGGGGCTACCGTTGAGCACGCCTATTACAAAGTCGCCACTACGATAATCGGGCGGCCATTCAATGTATTTAATGAAATTGACAATGTAAATTACCTTGGTATGCGCTGCAAGCTGCTCAAATTGCTGACCAAATGCATTGGCAAATGGCAGCAATAAAAATGCAAATAATAGGTACGTTTTCCTCACAGGCTTTATGCAGACAAATAAGCTACAAAAATACGAAATAATACGACGAATGCAAAAAGCTGGTCTTTAGGTCTGTTCTAGCGGAATTCCGGCTTGAAAGCATAAACAGCTTAGCACCGAATAGAAGATTGTTAGATGATTTCTATTTTGAAAGATAAATAGATTAAAACCAGGTAATTCAATGGAGTTTTCTACGCTTTTGTATCTTTTTGCCTTAATGTGCATTATAGTAGTAAATAATACCATGAAAAGACTACTTGCGACACTGATTCTTATTACGCCTGCTTTTTTAACCATAGGCCAGGCTAATTATGGCGATTCACGTGAAGAACTTTTAAGCACTATGCAGAAGAGTAAAAAGGGCCGTGCCCATATTGTTTCAGCAAATATTAAAACAATTCAGAATTTTGCATACAAGCGAAACGCAAAGGTGGGCATCCTGGAATACGAGTATAGATATGACAATAGAGGGAATTGTATTGAGTGGTTTATCTATAGAAAGAATGGAAAGGTTAAAGTACATGAATTAAATACTTTCGACGATAGTAATAGAATAACTATGTCTCAATATTACAATGGTTCTGATAAGATGAAATCTGCGGAATCTCGTGTATATGATAGATCTGGAAATATTCTTGAACATGATTTTTATAAAAGGGATTCAAAAGTGGCTAAATCAAAAACTATCAGCACTTATGATACCAAAAACAATATTACAGAATCTAAAATGTATGATAAAAAGGGCAAATTAGAAAGCCGGATAGAATATAGTTATTATGATGACGGGAGTAAGAAACAAACTATAGAGTATTCGGGCAAAGGAAAGGTAAAGCAGGTATGGAATTTTGATTGTAATCCTGTAGGTACTGCACAAGCGCATAAATTTAAGGACACCAGCAAAGTCTGTATACATTTTGAAACTGATAAGGATGGAAATCAGATAAAAGTGAAAGAGGAATACAGTAACAGCAGGGGGCTTTTTTCTTTTACTATGCGTACTGTAAGCAGGTACGATAAAGATAATAATGAGATAGACAGAGCCTCATATAAGCTAAACGGAAAGCAATTAAGCCATTGGAGCACCGTCTATAATTCAGATGGAAGAATGACTGAATACGCTGACTATAAGCCGGGAACCGATAAGCCCTATTGGAAAATTACATACACATATAATAGTGACGGTTATGTAACAGAATCTGATATGTATTGGAAGTCATTTCAGGAGCCTGATGCTAAATATAAGTGGGTGTATAGTGCACCTATATCCACACCAGCTAAATGACAAGTTACGCTTACCCAATAGAATAAGAAAGGAAGAAGTGTCAGAGTGGGAGTGAAGAAAAAACAGAGTGAGTGTGCTTGCTGTCGCTCTCATCCTCACTCTGTTTTTGGGGTGGCTGATGGGGCTCGAACCCACGACCCTCGGCTCCACAAACCGATGCTCTAACCGACTGAGCTACAACCACCGTAAAATTAAGAGGTGCAAAGATAATCGTTTATTCAAATAAGCAGCGGTAAAAAATTACAACCCCTTATTATAAGTTTTTTTGTTTCTTTTGCAGCGCGATTCACAACCTATACATATTAAATAAGTAGCAACATGGCTAATATTTTTAAATTTTTGATCCCGCAGGAAAAGAAATTTTTCCCGCTTTTCGAAAAAGCATCAGGCAATTTGGTAGACATATCAAAGACCTTGTGCACTATGGTTAATACTGCAGACCCTGCGGTAAGAAGGGAATTGTTGAGGGAAATTGAGAAGTTTGAACACATTGGCGACAGTGTTACTCACGAGATTTTTATTGAGTTAAGTACAACTTTTATTACCCCATTCGATAGGGAAGATATTCACGCGCTTACATCGGCAATAGATGATGTGGCTGACTTTATACATGGTTCAGCCAAGCGTATTGAAATGTACAAAATACCTTGTCCTGACAATACCATTTCGAAGTTTGCTGAGTTGATTGAAAAGGGGGCACATGAACTTCATAAGGCTGTTTCGGGCTTGCGTGACTTGAAGAACGTAGATGAGATTCGTGCTGCTTGTGTACGTATTAACAGCATTGAAAACCATGCTGACGATATTTTTGATAATGCTATTGCCCGCCTTTTTGAAGAGAAGAAAGATGCTATTGAAATTATAAAGGTAAAAGAGGTATTATCGGTGCTTGAAACCGCTACCGATAAATGCGAAGATGCGGCCAATGTGCTGGAGTCCATCATTATTAAAAACATGTAACAGGCACCTATGTCGTTATTGGTAGCTATAATTATTCTTGCCCTCATTTTTGACTTTCTCAACGGCTTTCACGATGCCGCCAACTCTATTGCTACTGTAGTATCTACTAAAGTACTTACTCCTATAGTTGCTGTTGGCTGGGCAGCTTTGTTCAATTCCATTTCCTTCCTTGTATTTGGCTTTCACGTTGCCGCTACTGTAGGTAAAGGCGTAGTTGATGCCCACCAGATAAATCTTACTGCCGTTGCTTGTGGACTTATCGGCGCCATTATTGTCGATATTCTTACCTGGTTATGGGGTTTGCCCACCAGTTCGTCTCATGCCCTGGTAGGTGGTATAGTGGGTGCAGCGCTGGCAAAAGGTGGTATGGGTGCCATTATATCTTCAGGTATTTACAAAATACTCATTTTCATTGTAGTATCTCCTGTACTGGGTATGATACTCGCACTTCTTATTTCTTCATTGGTAGAGAATATTGCCAGGAAGGGTCATCCCTATAAAATGGATAAGGTGTTCAGGAAATTACAGTTCTTCTCTTCAGCAGCATTCAGCCTTGGCCATGGTGGCAGCGATGCGCAAAAGACTATGGGTATAATTTGGCTGGCATTATTAGTAAGTGGTACCATTCCTGCTGATGCGCATATCCCTTTTTGGGTTGTAATTATTTGCCAGATAGCTATGGGGCTCGGTACACTTTTAGGTGGATGGAGAATTGTAAAAACAATGGGGCAAAAGATCACCAAGCTAAGGCCATTTGAGGGTTTTTGTGCCGAAATGGCCGGTTCCCTTACTTTATATACAACCATATTCTTCGGCATTCCTGTTAGTACCACTCATACTATAACCGGTGCTATAATTGGGGTAGGAGCAAGGAAGCGTTTTTCGGCTGTACGTTGGGGTGTTACCCGCCGTATAGTATGGGCATGGCTGCTTACTATACCCATCTCAGCACTTATTGCTGCCGCATGTTATGGCATAGTTAGTTTGTTTTAGGTGTCTAAAGCCTTAAGCACCAGTTAAGCTATACTTCTTTCTTCTTAAATTCTTTATTATATTTACTGTGATTTATTAATCGTTTATGCATTCAGTAGAACTTACTGACCTTAAGAAAGAACTTTTGCGCATGTGTATTTTGGTGCAGGCGCAAATGCATAAAGCCAAAGATACCCTGCTGAAGTTCGACAAGGACCTTGCCTATGAGGTAGTAATGAATGAGCAGAAAATAGACAAGTATCATCTTAAAATTACCCGTGATTGTGAAAGCGTACTTTCTATTTTCAAGCCTACTGGGCTTGAATTAAGGTTTGTGCTAGCAACTTTTAAAATAGTGGGCTGCATTGAGCGTTGTGGCGATTTTGCAGAATGGATTGCTCTTTACATTTCTGAAATAGAAAACTCATTCGATAAGGCATTGCTTAAAAAATGCCAGATGTTCGAAATGTTTGAAGAGATAGACGCCATGATGTATGCCGTTTATCAGGCACTCGATAAAAAAGACAGCTCTTACCTTAAAGTTGTTTTTGAAAAAGATGAAATACTTGGCCATTGCCGCCTGAAAGCTATGGATATGATAGGCCAGTACATAAAGCAAAACCCCGACCAGGCTGAAAAAGGGCTCTATTTATTTGCTGTGGTAATGAAATTGGAACGTGTAGGTGACCAGTTAAAGAATGTAGCCCACGAAATTATATTTTATCTGGAAGCAGCCGATCATAAACACGAAAGGAAAAGAACCACTACCTCTTAGGTACTCGGTACTATAATAGCGTCTGTCAGTATGCGGTTGCTAACATGTCCCGCACGATCTATTATCCAGACTCTGAACTTTATTGACTTTCCTACGTTGGAAAAAAAAGATGAAGTGAAGCGCCACACGGATGAATATAATCTTATCTGTATTATTCCATTCAGGGCTTTATCACTGCCGGTAGGGGTTATATAAGGAATATTATACGGATAGGCTACCGTATCCCATGTGGTTGCATTAGAATCAATATTTGATGTGGTTACAGGTACATATATGCCTGTATTAACACCTGTACTAGTAATAGAGTCAACCAAATATTCTAAATAGCAATTGGGCTTAATATCTGCTTCTCCCGCAGGGTAACCAATATCACCGTCGCCATCAGTAAAGTTTATCTGTACATCAAGCGAATCGCCGGGAGTATAGAGAATTATGTTCTTAAATGTAATTGCAGGAATAATAGGATAATTCTCCTTTTTGGCACAGGAAGAAATACCTACTGCAATTACACTGGCAACTATAATGCTATAAAAAAACTTCATATTCATACTACAGTAAACAAATATACGCATTATTTTTGAAAAATATAAGAACTGGTAGACTCACCGGATAGTATGTCAATTACTGAAAAAATATTCTCAACAGGTACAGACGCGGGGTTTGATCAGCTTGCTTTAGAGGTATTTGCCTACCAGTTTGAACATAATAAGGTATATCAGGAATATGTAAAAGCAATGGGTAAGAAGGCAGAAGATGTTAAACACATGGAGGATATCCCTTTCCTGCCGGTTTCATTTTTTAAAACACATAATGTGGTATGTGGGGAAGATGCACCCGAAACTACGTTCACCAGTAGCACAACTGGTGGGGGCGAAGCTTCAAAGCATATGGTAAAAGACTTAAGCATATATAAAGAAAGCTTCAGAAAGGGCTTTGCACATTTTTACGGACATAGTAAGGACTATTGCATATTGGCACTGTTACCATCCTATTTGGAACGTTCCGGTTCATCGCTTGTATATATGGCAGAAGATCTGGTTGAGAATAGCAGTGATAAACGTAGCGGATTCTATATTCATAACTATAAAGAACTTGCAGAAAAACTAAACGTTCATGAAAAGGAAGGCAAGAAAGTATTGCTGTTGGGTGTAACTTATGCTTTGCTGAAATTGGCAGAAGAATACCCAATGCCGCTTAAGCATACTATAGTTATGGAAACGGGTGGTATGAAGGGTAAGCATAAGGAATTGCCAAAACAAGAGGTTCACGAATTACTGAAAAAAGGTTTTGCGCTCGATGTAGTTCATTCCGAATATGGAATGACCGAATTATTATCTCAGGCCTATTCTAAAGGCAATGGAATTTTCAATTGTCCGCCATGGATGCGTGTAATGATTCGTGATATATATGATCCCTTGAATGTGGGATTGAAAAATACTTCCGGTGCAATTAATATAATCGACCTTGCCAATATCTATTCTTGTTCTTTTATAGCCACTGATGATGTTGGAGTGGTGCATGATAACGGAAGTTTTGAAGTATCTGGCCGCATAGACTATAGCGATATACGTGGATGTAATTTAATGGTCGATGATATTTTATAAAGAAGATTGTAATTTAGCTATATGAAACAGGACAAGCATTTCCGTTTATGTGTTATTGGTGCCTTTGCATTGCTGTTCCTGGCATATTCAAATCATTTTGCCAATAGCTTCCATTTTGATGATATGCACACCATTACCAATAATGGTTATGTGCGTGATATAAAAAATATTCCTCTCTTTTTTAAAACATCGGCAACGTTTAGTTCGCTACCGATGAACCAGACCTATAGGCCCATGCTCACTACCTTGTATGCCATTGCATATAAACTGGGAGGTGGTTCAACTATTCCTTTTCACATTTTTATTTTTCTCTTTTACCTGTTCCAGGGAATACTATTGTACCTGCTGGTTATAAAAGTATTCGACATATCATTTAAAAATGACTTGAATAAATACTTTGCACTATTTACCACGGTATGGTATATGATGAATACTGCCAATGCAGAAACCATTAGCTATATATCAGCTTCGTCCGATTCTATATCCACCTTCTGGGTAATGGCAGGGTTAGTGGCTTATATTTATTTGCCAATATGGAAGAAGTATTTCCTCTACCTGATTCCGGTAATAATTGGAATATTATTTAAGCAATCGGCATTAGTGTTTCCCGGCCTGTTGGCATCCTACGTTTTCATGTTCGAAAAACAGGAGCAGAGTTTTTTTCAACGTGCCAGACATACCTTACTGGTTACTCTGCCCAGCTTAATTATTTGTGGTGCGCTATACAAGCTACAGGCTAAACTAACAGCCGATACCTATGTTACAGGTGGTAATACATTCAATTACCTCATAACTCAGCCATTTGTAATGCTGCATTACTTCACTACTTTTTTCTTCCCTGTCAGCTTAAGTGCCGATAGTGACTGGATTCCTTTTGAGTCTATGAGCGATTACAGATTCTGGATCGGAATGATTTTTATGCTGGCAATTGCTTTTACTATTTGGATATTCTATTGGAAGCCGAAATACTTTCCAATCGTATTCGGCTTGGAATGGTTTATAACGGCTCTGCTGCCTGCTACATTGGTGCCATTGGCAGAGGTAATGAACGACCATCGTACTTTCTTCCCTTATGTGGGGCTTGCTATTGCTGCCGGTTGGTGCATAAGCCTTTTGTGGGAGAAGGTTGAAAGCAAAACGTTACGTACACCCAAGATATTACTTGTAATAATGATTGGCATTGTAGTAATAAATGGAATAGGAACCTATGTTCGAAATAATGTATGGCATACCGAAGAATCGTTATGGTATGATGTAACCCAAAAGAGCCCTAATAATGGCCGCGGGCTTATGAACTATGGGTTAACACAAATGAGTATAGGTAATTACAAGGTGGCAGATGATTATTACCAGCGTGCATTGAAATATCTACCAACTTACTCTTACTTGTATGAAAATATAGGAATATTAAAGTCTGCTCAAAAGCAAAATGCAGAAGCGGAGAAATATTTTAAGCAAGCTATAGCCTATGGTTCAGGCATACCGGTTATTTATTACTACTACGCTAAGTTTCTGCATGACCAGAACAGGAGCGATGAAGCGATACCCTTATTGAAACAAGCAATTGAACTTTCACCGGCTGAGATAGATTCGCGCTATATGCTTATGCAGATCTACCAGGAACAAGAAAACTGGCAGGGGCTTGCCGATGAAGCAAAAGAGACTTTGAATATGCTGCCGGGCGATGCATTGGCTACCCAATACCTGAAGAGTTCTGCCGGTAAAAAGAGCAAACTCGAACTGGCGCTTGATGCAGTAAAGCAGCATCCCTCAGCAGATAATTATTTAAACCTGAGTCTTATTTATTATAACCAAAAACAATATGATGGTTGTATTGATGCATGTAAACAGGCATTAAAACTTGACCCCAATTACTACCTTGCATACAATAATATAGGTTCTGCCTATAATATGACCAGCGATTGGGATAAAGCTATGGATGCATTTACCAAAGCCCTGAAATTGAAACCTGATTTTGAACTGGCTAAGAACAATTACAATTTTGCACATAGCCAGGCAATGCTGGTTGATAGTATAAATACGGTTATACGGAAATCACCTACACCTGAAAACTATATTAACCTTAGCCTGGTGTATTACAATCAGAAGCAATTCCTTAAAGTGGTAGATGCATGCAAGGAGGCAATTAAAATAAATTCTGCTTTTGAAATTGCATACAATAACATGTGCGCTGCATATAATAATTTACAAATGTGGGACGAAGCTATAGAAGCAGGTAATAAGGCTGTACAGCTTGATCCTAATAACCAATTGGCAAAAAATAATTTACAAACTGCTATACAAGGAAAGGCAAAGAGCAGACAGAAATAAAAAAGCCCCGCATTGATGCGAGGCTTTCTTTAAAATATTAATTACTATTAGTTGGTTTTTACACTTTGGCTTTGGTTATTCATAATTGAACGTACCGAGGTGTAATTGTTCCAGTTTGTACCAGGGTTTTGTTTCATAACAGCAGGCGGAATATCGAATGCATTAATATATACAGTAGCTGTTGGTGACCCTGCTGGGCTACCTGTGTTAGTATAGAAAAATGTCAGCGCTGAACCTGTCTTATATCCAAATGTCAAATTATCTGACGTAGTGAATATATTAGTTTGCGGCAGTGGGAAGAAAGATAAATTATCCAGAGAATAGAATGCCGTTACTAAGTCAGTTGTTGGCGGATTTTGAGATCCAGAAGTTGCACTCCATTGGTTTGTAGCTACGTTAGCCCAATCGGAAGTTGATATTTGATAATTAACGGAAGTAATATTAGCTACACCTGTTGGTCCTTGTGGACCTTGTGCTCCCGGTGCTCCATCTGCTCCGTCTTTACCGGCGCATCCTGAAAGTGCAACCGCTACACATACTGCCATCATCGCATTTAAAATCGTTCTTTTTTTCATGTTTTTTTTATTTGTCTCTCAATATCCCTACGAGAGGTGTTGTATAAATTATTCAGCGTGGGATTTTAGCCTGCTATAGTTTAACATAGCCTAGCTAACACTGAAAAATGAGATTATGTTTTATTAAAACAAATATAAAAAGAATACTGTATATGGCACATTTTTTAACCATAGCATATTGATGTTATACAACCAGAGAAGAAAATCATACATAAGACCTTGAAACTTGTTCTTGGTTTAAATTCTATCGGGTTTAAGTTCTTTATACCTAATTATCCAGAAACAAATCTGTATTGATGTAAGTATAAGATAATTAGATTGTTAT
>DATHOD010000224.1:0-16024 GCA_035485295.1 Bacteroidia bacterium | reverse complement strand
TGTTAAGTGTGATAAAAGAAAAAACTATTTACCTGGGCTTTGGTATAATAAGGGCGTTGGAGGCTGATACAATACAAATGCTTTTAATGGAACGCAAAAGAAACGGAGAGTATAAAAGCCTTTATGATTTTGTAAAACGTGTTCCTGCATCAATAGAACAATTAACACTTCTCATTCGATGTGGTGCGTTCCGCTTTACAGGTAAGAACAAAAAGGAATTGCTGTGGGAGGCCTATACGCTTGTAAGTCCTATAAAGAAACCGAAATTTATGCAGGACCTATTTGATGTAAAGCCTAAACAATATGCACTACCCAAGCTTCACGATTCATGGCTTGATGATGCATTTGATGAAATTGAAATACTGGGCTTCCCTTTGTGTTCACCATTTAAACTGGTAAAGGATGAATTGCCTGTCAGGTTTACAGCGCAGGATATAAGTTCTAAAATTGGTAAGCAAGTAGAAATAGTGGGCTATCATATTACAGTAAAGCATGTTCCCACATCAAACGGACAGCGAATGTATTTCGGCACATTTATAGATTTGGATGGATACTGGATAGATACTGTGCATTTTCCACCCTCGGCCAAAGCTTATCCCTTCAATGGCCCCGGCTGCTACCACATTAAAGGTAAGCTCACAGAAGAATTTGATCACGTAACAATAGAGGTAAGTGAAATGAAAAGGTTGCAGGTATTAAACAGAGACGATGATGAAACAGTAGAACTTGTGAAATAGAAGGCAATTTTGGGGGATGTAAGGAATTCTTAATCCCGAAGGGATTCAATATAAATAACACTGCATGAAATGCGGTGTATGAATATGCATCAACTTAGACAACCACAAAGTGGTTGAATGTTTTAGTTTAAGTATTTTTCATCAAACTCAATGCCGTGTTCATTCAATAACTTCAGGTACTCTTCTTTGAACGTTTTTGTTCTATGATGTTCTTCCTGATTTCTCAGATAGTCTATTAATCTATCCTTTTCCTTGATAGAGTAAGTAAAAGCTCCATACCCATCTTGCCATCCTTTAAACCCTGGAAATAGTTCATGAGTTTTTATATGGTCTGAGCTTGCCAGTTTTATATCTTTAATTAAAGACGCTAAAGATATTGAGGGATGAAGATGAGTTATAATGTGTAAATGATCTTCAACGCCATTTATCTGATATAAATGACATTGTTTGTTTTTTAGTATTCCTGAAATATACTTGAAGAGTTCTTGTCTATTCTTACCTAATAATGTTAACTCCCGATTTTTAGTACTAAAAACAATTTGATATAATATCTGAGTATAGGTGCTCATTATGTGGTTTTTATATTCAACCCCTTCAGGGTTAAGAAAATTTGTTTTGTTTTTCCACCGGTTTCACCGATGGTTATGCATGTTTAAACCCTTCGGGTTTTATTGTGTTTATTTATTATAATTACTTCGCAATGATCTTCATTTCAGTGCGTCTGTTCTTTGCACGCCCTTCTTCATTATCGTTAGATGCAATTGGTCTTGTTTGTCCGTAACCCTTATAGGTAAGCCTTTGCGGAGCAATAGAGTGAGCAACTAAATAATCATAAACGGACTTAGCACGGTTTTTAGAAAGAATAATATTGCTTTGTGGTGTGCCAACATTGTCTGTATGCCCGCTAACTTCAATTTGCACAGTTGGGTTATTATTAAGGAAAGCTACCAATTTGTTAAGTTCAATTTGCGATTCCGGCTTCAGGTCAAATTTATTTGTTTCAAAGAAAATATTCTTCAACACGATACTTGCACCTGTATCTATTGGCTGTAGAGGTACATTCATTAAATAGGGTTGTACTACAGTATTAGCCACATTCTGTAATGAGAAATTTTCAGAATAGAATAAATACCCTTTCCGAGAAACATTAAGGGCATAATTTTTGTTTAGAGGGAGACATACCATAAAGGTTCCATCATCTCCCGATGTTGATTGCATAATTTGTTGTCCATTGCTAAGGTCAATAAGGTTAAATGATGCAACCAAAGGTTTCTTAGTTACGGCGTCAAATACCTTTCCCTTCATATATGTTACAGGTTGTGGCCTTGCAGAATCGTACAAAGGGAATTCGTAGAAATCAAGGCCGCCAAGCCCTCCCGCACGGTCTGAAGCGAAGTACGCTAATTGCCCATTCGGATCCACCATAATGCCGGTTTCATCTCCACTAGTGTTTATAGGATATCCAAGATTTTTTGGTATTCCCCATCTTCCATTTGGTAGTTTGCGAGATACAAATATGTCTAAGCCACCTAATCCAGGATGCCCGTCTGAACAGAAATATAAAGTCTGGTTGTCGGCCGCAATAAATACTGATTCCTCTTTACCCGGAGTATTAATGGTATCGCTTAGCTTAACAGGTGTATTCCAGTACCCTGAATCACTTAATTGGGTCATATATATATCCTGCCCTTTTATACCATCCGAAGTTTCTATACCACGGATAAAGTAAAGTGTTTTTCCATCAGATGAAAGTGATGGTTGGGTTTCCCAGTTTCTTGTATCAATAGGTGGCCCAAGGGTTCTTGCCTGGGTCCATGAATCACCGTTTTTCAAGGAGTAATATAGATCGCAACTGCCATAGGCTCCCGGCCTGTCACATCCCGTAAATATCAACACATTACCATCGGCAGAAAGGGTAGGAGCCCCTTCATTAAGCCTTGTGTTGAGCGGCCTTCCAAGATTGTATGCTTTGGTCCACTCTCCATTCGATTTCTTACTTACGAAAAAATCTTCGTTATAACCTTCGGTGCCATTAGGGTCTACAAGCCTTCTGGTAAAAAGAAATGTCTCACCATCGGCAGTAATAGCTGGTTCATACTCATCAAATTCACTGTTGATTGCCGCTCCCATATTCTTCGGATTAAAAGGAACAGGGTGCTGCATGGCATCAATAGAAAAAATACAACTAGAAATGTCAAGATCGGTAAGCCATTTAACCCGTTTATAATCTGCCGGAAATGTTTTGAAAGTTTGCAGGTTCTTCAAGGCATCTGCATATTTCATGGTTAGTATTTCTAATCGGGCCAGGGTAAAGTAACCGGTCGGGACAAAGTTGGGATTAAGTTCAAGGGCAGTCTGAATTTGCTTAATGGCATCCTCAACTTTTCCTTCGTCGCTATAAACATAACCCAGCATCATGTGTGCTTCTACAAAATTGCCATCTTCTTTTATTGCTTTTAAAAATGCCTGTTCAGCATCGCTATTCATTCTGCCATCATAAAACTTCTGGCCCTCGTAATAGTTTTGAATGGCCTTTTTGTTTTTGGTAGATAGGGTCTCTTCCTGTGCATTTGAATAGGAAAATGCGCAAAAAAGGAAGAATAGGCTAAGGAATAGCTTTTTAGTTAAAGAAAAGTTAAAAAAGCTTAATGCTCTATGTCTTGCACAATAACTCATAATTCGATTGCGTTTTCACATTGATTTACAAAGCTAATAAAGTAACATGAAGGAATACTGAATTTGTAGTATCTTTGCATGATTGGCATAACAGGTATATAATAGATGACATCAGGACAGAATCTTTTAGAAACAATTGAAGTACCGGCTGACCTCAGGAAGCTTAAAGAAGAAGATCTTCCGCAGGTTTGTGCTGAATTAAGGCAGTTTATTATTGATGTGGTTTCTGAAAAAGGCGGACACTTTGGTGGTAGCCTTGGTGTAGTGGAACTTTCAGTTGCCCTGCACTATATATTCAATACCCCATATGACCAGCTTGTGTGGGATACCGGGCACCAGGCATACGGGCACAAGATACTTACCGGAAGAAGGAAAAACTTCGATACAAATCGTTTATATAAAGGTATTAGCGGCTTCCCCAATAGGAAAGAAAGCGAATATGATGCATTTGGTGTGGGGCATTGCTCAACATCTATATCTGCAGCGTTGGGTATGGCGGTGGCTTCTCATTATAAAGGTGAGGATGAACGTAAACATATAGCCGTAATTGGAGATGGTGCTATGACTGCAGGGCTTGCTTTTGAGGGCCTAAACCATGCCGGTATTGCCAAATCGAATTTATTAGTTGTATTAAACGACAATTGTATGTCAATTGACCCTAACGTTGGGGCATTAAGGGCATACCTTACCGATATTACTACTTCGCACACCTATAACCGTATGAAGGATGATGTGTGGAAGTTATTGGGCAAAATAAGCAAGTTTGGCCCTAATGCACAGGATATAGCTTCTAAAATTGAGAATGCTGTTAAAACTTCGCTTTTGCACCAGAGTAACTTATTCGAATCATTGCATTTCCGTTACTTTGGACCAGTTGATGGTCATAACGTAGTTCATTTGGCAAAGGTTCTTAAAGACTTAAAAGATATTCCCGGCCCTAAAATATTGCATTGCCTTACCATGAAAGGTAAAGGCTATAAGTTCTCAGAAGAAGGTAACCAGACCTTCTGGCATTCTCCGGGTACGTTTGATAAGATCACTGGAAAACTTGTTAAGTCAGCAGATAATGGGCCACAGCCACCTAAATACCAGGACGTTTTTGGAAATACTATTGTGGAATTAGCTGAAAAGAACTCAAAGATAATGGGTATAACCCCGGCTATGCCTACTGGTTGTTCGCTTAATATTATGATGAAAGCAATGCCTGACAGGGCATTTGACGTGGGTATTGCAGAACAGCATGCTGTTACATTCTCAGCCGGACTTGCTACACGTGGTTTAGTACCATATTGCAATATCTACTCGTCGTTTATGCAAAGGGCATACGACCAGGTGATACACGATGTGGCTATTCAGAACTTGAAAGTTATATTCTGTCTTGACCGTGGCGGATTTGCAGGCTCAGATGGTGCAACTCATCATGGTAGCTATGACTTAGCCTTTTTCAGATGCGTGCCGAACATGATAGTTTCAGCGCCAATGGATGAGGTTGAATTAAGAAATTTAATGTACACAGCTCAATTAGATAAAATACAATCGCCTTTCTCGATCCGTTACCCGCGTGGTAATGGTGTTATTGTTGACTGGAAACAGCCATTTACTGAAATAGAAATAGGTAGAGGCAGAAAGATAAGAGACGGTAAGGAGGTGGCTATATTAACTATAGGCCACCCAGGTAATTTTGCAGTAAGTGCTTGTCAGGTACTTGCTAAAGAAGGCATTAATGCTGCCCATTATGATATGCGTTTCGTTAAACCTATCGATGAAATTATGCTGCATGAAGTGTTCCAGTCATTCGATAAGGTTATAACCGTGGAAGATGGATGCCTGATGGGTGGTATGGGAAGCGCAGTGCTTGAGTTTATGGCCGATAACAACTATAGCGCAACCGTTATGAGGCTTGGTATACCTGATAAAGTTATTGAACAAGGAACACAAATGGAACTGTACAAAGAATGTGGCTTTAGCCCAGATGATATAGTGGCTGCAGCTCGTTCGCTAGCCGATAAGAAGAAGAAAGGCAGCAAGCAAATATTTATAGCTTTATAGAATATTTATTAAACGTTAAATCAAATTTTATGAAAACACAATTATCAAAGGCATTCTTAACTGCTTTTATTGCCGGTTCATGCCTGGCAGTTGCGCAAGATATTCCTACTACCAATAAACCCGGAAGTAAATACCAGTTTACTATAGTAAAAGACAATCAGGCTAGCAGCGTGAAGAATCAATATCACTCCGGAACTTGCTGGTGTTTTTCTACCCAGTCTTTTCTTGAGTCTGAGTTAATGCGTATGGGTAAAGGAAAGTTTGACTTATCGCAAATGTTCGTGATACACAATATGTATTTGCTTAAAGCACAGCATTACATGCGTTATGAAGGCCATACGAACTTTGGCGATGGTGGTGAGCCGCACGATGTTCTTAATGCAGTTAAAATGTATGGTATTGTTCCTGCAAGTGCATACAAGGGAATGCCTGACGGTATGGACAAGCCTGAATTTGCTGAAATGGATAATGTATTGCACGCTATGTTAGATGCAATGTTAAAATTGCCTGAAGGGCATCTTAACCCAAATTGGTTTGCAGCTTTTCAAGGTGCTTTAGATGGCTATATGGGTAAAGTGCCAACAGATTTTATGTATGACGGTAAATCATATACTCCACAATCATTTGCTAAATATTTAGGCATTAATCCTGATGATTATGTCGAAATAACATCTTTCACTCACCATCCTTTTTATTCTAAGTTTATTCTTGAAGTAGCTGACAACTTTGAAAATGCTGAAGCATATAACGTGCCTTTAGATGAATTCCAGAAGATAACTGATAATGCTATTATGAATGGCTACACTGTGGAGTGGGGCACTGATGTAAGTGAACCGGGCTTTGGTGGAAGGACCAGTGGTTTAGCTGTTGCGCCGCAAGCTGATATGAATGGTATGACTGCAGCTCAAAAGGATTCAGTGTTTATGAATCCTGTTCCTGAATTAAAAGTAACACAGGAAATGCGCCAGACTGCTTTTGATAACCTTGCTACCACCGATGATCATGGTATGCAAATAACTGGCCTTGCAAAAGATCAGAATGGTAATGAATTCTATATCGTGAAGAATTCTTGGGGTACCCAGACGTATTGCAAAGGATACCTTTATGTATCGCAACCATATTACTTATACAAGACTACCTGCATTATGGTAAATAAGAATGCTATCCCTACTGATATCAGGAAGAAGTTAGGAATATAGATACACTTAAAAAGGATTTAAAAGCCTCTCGAAAATCGAGAGGCTTTTTTGTTGATGCATTAACAAAATTTAACTGTTTTATTGTAATAATAGTTTATTTATAGCGTTATTTTGTTTTGTGAAAGCAAGGTTTAATTATGCGTAATTTCTGTAAGATATTATTTGTTTTATTGCTTCTTGCAAGAGTTGATTTTGGGTTTGCAAATGTTCCCTCTCAACAGTTTTCAGAGTCAAGCTATTCTGTCTCGTCTAATGTATCTTCGTTAACTCAATCTTCAAGTACAAGTTTCCCTTCTCATGGTTACGCCCTGTTAATCTTGAGATTTAATGAAACAGCTAAAGAGCGTTATGTATGTAGTTATCATGAAACGCAAACTAATGCGATTTGGGTTAATTATAACTCAGTAATAAATCATTGGGGTTATAATTGGCATTCTTTTTCTTTTTCTCCAAACCCTTTTAAGTACGAAGCGTTTTTATACTCCCTGCCGCTTCGTTCCCCTCCTCTGTGTTGAGTAATAAGTTTTAAGTAAATTTTCTTAAAACACAGGCATTCTTATTCGTCATGAATAGGAAATTTTCCAGTTACACAACATAAATCCGACTTATTATGAAATACATAGTATGCATTGCATCATTGCTTGTTATAGCATCATGCAATAATTCTGAACAGGAGAATAAACTTAAATCTTTACTTAACCGGGATTCAATATTGGTTGCGGAAAGCAGCAAAAAGGATTCTGTGGTTAATGATTATATATCAGCGCTTAACGAGATACAAGATAATCTCGACAGTATAAAATCAAAGGAAAAAATGGTTTCGATGAAAACAGCAGGTGGTGAGCCATTAAGTTTAACTGCAGTAGCCGATATAAGGTCATTGGACAGGCTAATATTAAAAAATAATCGCGAAATAAATCACCTGCAGTCAAGGCTTAAAAAAATGGATAAGAAGAACGCTAACCTTGAAAAAATGGTAGCGCACCTCACTAATGAACTTGCAGAAAAGGATGCGGAAATAGTAAGGCTCCAAGCTAAACTCACAGATGCAAATAACTCGTTAATTACACTTACAAAACAGTTTAATGACAGTGTCGCAGTAATAAACAAGCAAAGAGCTGAGATCAATGCTATGAAAACAGAGGTCAATACCATATACTATAGCGTTGGTACAATGAAAGAGCTAAAAGATAAAGGGCTAATTGATAAAAGGGGCGGCTTGCTTGGTATTGGTCGTACTGCAGAGATTAATCCTGATGTGAATGCATCAAATCTTTTACAAGGTAACATGACAACTTTCCATTCAATAGCTCTTAAGGGTAAATTCTCTAGACTTATTACGGCTCACCCGATTGTTTCCTATAAGATCACTGGCACTTCTAAAGCCGATACACTTTTAATTACTGATGCCTCCTTATTTTGGAGTAGGAGTAAATACTTGGTGGTGTTAATTAAATAATCAGGTTTTGGCACTTGCTCTGATTGGCGAGACGGCACAAGGGATTATGTTGGTTTGTCCCAATCTTACCCCAAGGGCAGGTGCCTTTTTTTACTTATTAAATATTACAGTTTTACTTTTTTGTAGAAGAAGTTGTTGTAGGCGCTTCCATTTTCTTCATGTCTACACCGCACATGGTACATTTACCGGGCTTGCTGCTGCTCATATAACAGTCAGGGCAATAGTAATCACCAACTTTTACCAGGGCAATCTTGTCCTTTGGGCATTCGCCTGTTTTAGTAGATGTGTAAGTGCAGGTAGGGCAGCGATATGTTACTGCTGGTGCCGCAGCTTTTTGAGTAGATGTTTTGCTTGTGCTTTGTGCGCTTGCACCAAAACTAAAAAGACTTACTGCTATAGCCAGAAATAATGTTTTCATGTGTTTGAGTTTTGTATTATAACAAAGTTACGAAGAAACTCTGTAATATGGTTTGTTTCGAATACAGGTTAAATATGTCTTGTCAAAAGACTATCTACAATATGGTCAAGGTCAGCCTCATCTATATTCTTGTCAAGTATTCTCCCGTCTTTAGAAACCAGAACGTTATAAGGTGTTTTCCGGAAATTGTATAGCTGGAGTATCGGTGAGTCTTTGAATTTAAGATCGCTCACCTGTGGCCAATCCATATTTAGTTCTTTAATGGCATCTACCCAATGCCCTTTGTCTTGGTCTAACGAAACGCTAAGGATAGTAAAGCCTTTGTCTTTAAACTTATTATATGCTTTTGATAATAAAGGTATGGTTTCAAAGCATGGCTTGCACCATGATGCCCAGAAGTCTATAAGCACCATCTTACCCTTAAAGCTTGAAAGAGAAATATTTTTACCATCAGGGTCAGGCATTGTAAAATCAGGGGCCGGCGCTCCAATAGCAACTCTTTTCATAACTGTAACTCTGTCATGGAAAAGCTTCACATAAGCAGAAGTAGGATAGGTTTTATTTAAAGCGCTATCTATACTTATAAAGTAAGAAAAGTTAGTTTTAGGGTCAATCTGTTGTATACCGGCAAGGCATGCAAATGATGAAGTATGCGCTTTTATGAAGCTTTTAACGTAATTGGTTTGTTGGTCAATAAGTTCATTATATGGTTTTTCAAAACCTTTACTTATTGAATCAACCTTCTTTTGATTACCCTTGTATACATTTAGCAAGGCTTCGAAATTTTTTTGGATAGAATCTTTCTTGGCGTAATTGATCTTAGATTGCTGATTAAGCTCCCAAAATAGTTTGGAATCTTGAGAACCATCGACTGTATACGTATTACCCAGGAATTGCGAATTGCCTTCTATATGCACCTTCTCGGTTGAGTCAAGAATAAGTGTTGCAAAATCACCTGCGGTAAGACGCAAATTATAAAAGCCCTTATAAATTCCTGGAGTATGAAATGAAAAGTTGCCCGACTTATCAAGTACTGTTGAGTCGAGATGCATTGTAGTATCTGGTAATAAACGGTCCAGGTATATTTTTATCCCTTCGCCGCCACCAGATAATGTCCCGGCTAATTCAAATGTAGAAGATACCGGCTTAGTATTATTGTGGCAAGCAAAAAGAGATAATACCAGGGCAGGAAGCAAAAAAAAATTTCTAAATGTCATATGTAAATCAGTTTTTGTCTAAAGCCTCTTTCACCATTTGGCTGGCTTTTTTAGGATCTGCTTTTCCCTTCGATAACTTCATCACTTCGCCCATAAACAGGCCAAGTAAACCAGCTTTCCCATTCTTATATTCTATAACTTTCTCAGGATATTTAGAGATAGCTTCTGCTACGAACTGTTCAAGTACATTGCTATCACTTTCCTGTATCAGGTTATTTTCTTCGGCAATTTGTTGAGCAGTTTTTGCAGGTGTTTTAATCAGTTCAGGGAATATTTGTTGAGAGGCAATGGTGTAACTCACCTTGCCGCTTTCAATAAGTGCAATTATCTCTGCCACCTTTGCCGGTTGTAAAGGAAACTGGCTTATGTGTAAAGCATTTTCATTGATGTATGATTTTACATCACCCATCATCCAGTTAGCTGCCGCTTTGTAATTACTTGTCTTGCCCGTTAGTTCTTCAAAGTATAATGCGAACTCTTTATTGTCTATTAGTACAGATGCATCGTAATTGCTAAGGCTATATTTTTTTGTGTATTTCTCAAAAAGCTCTTCAGGTAAAGGAGGTAAAGTTCCCTTAACTCTTTGAATATCTTTTTCAGTTACTAATATGGGTAGAAGATCGGGTTCAGGGAAATAACGGTAGTCATCGGCACTTTCTTTTGTACGCATGCTAAAGGTCGTTCCTTTAGTAGCATCAAAACTGCGGGTTTCTTGTGTTAGTGTACCGCCATTTTCAAGTACTTCAATTTGCCTGATTATTTCGTGCTCGATTGCAGACTGAACATTGCGGATAGAGTTCATGTTCTTCACCTCTATCTTGGTTCCAAATTTCTCAACGCCTTTTTTGCGAACGGAAACGTTAGCATCGCAGCGCAAACTTCCTTCTTCCATATTACCATCGCAAATGCCCAGGTAGCGGACAAGGCGGCGTAATTCGGTGAGGTATTGATATGCTTCGTCAGAATTCTTTACAACCGGTTCGGTGACTATTTCAAGCAATGGAACACCAGCGCGGTTAAGGTCAATAAGTGTGTCGTATGGGTCCTGGTCGTGCATGCTTTTCCCGGTATCTTCTTCCATGTGGATACGGGTGAGTGTAATAGGCTTCTTATTATCACTCATTGAATTTATAGTGATATAACCGCCTGTACAAATAGGGGTAAGGTGCTGTGTTATTTGATATCCTTTCGGAAGATCGGCGTAGAAGTAATTTTTACGGGCGTATTCATTAATTGGAGTGATATTGCATTTGCAGGCGATACCAAGCCTGATTGCAAATTCAACCACTTCTTTATTAACCATTGGCAGTGTACCCGGGTGCCCCAAAGTAATCGGGCTTACCTGTGAGTTGGGTAATGCCCCAAATTCAGTAGAGTCGCTGCTATATGCCTTGCTTTTCGTCAGAAGTTGAATGTGAACTTCCAACCCTATAACCGGTTCGTATTTGTCTATAATCGCTTTATCCATAATGGCTCGTAAAATTAGCTAAAATTTACGATTTGGGAGGATGAGCAAAGTCTAATGTACCATAGGCATTCATTTGCCCTATAATCCAATCTTGGCGGCTTTGCACATAGGGCCCCGGCTTTACAGGTGACCACTTTAACGGTGAGGGTAATATTGATGCCAGGGCTGCCGCTTCATTTTTTGTAAGGTCTTTAGCATGCTTATGGAAATAAAACTCCGAGGCAGCTTCAGCGCCATATATACCTTTTCCAAGTTCTACTACATTCAAATAGACTTCCATGATGCGCTTTTTGCTCCAGATTAACTCTATAAGTACGGTAAAGTAAGCTTCAAACCCTTTTCGTATCCAGCTACGGTTAATGGTAAGAAATACGTTCTTGGCTGTTTGCTGGCTGATTGTGCTTGCACCCACAATACGTTTACTATGTTCGTCATGGTGCCATGCATCTTTAATGGCATCAAAATTAAAGCCATGGTGAGTGAAGAATAATTGGTCCTCAGAACAAAATACAGCAAGAGGTAGGTTAGGGGAGATGTTATCGATGGATTCCCATGTCTTGTCAAGCTTCATAGATTGACCCGCAAGTTTTTGATCAACACAGCGAATGAGCATTAGGGGTGTAAACGGAATCGGCACAAAGCGAAATAAAA
Organism: Bacteroidia bacterium; assembly: GCA_035485295.1. Classification (GTDB taxonomy): domain Bacteria; phylum Bacteroidota; class Bacteroidia; order JABEUT01; family JABEUT01; genus JABEUT01. Next base: position 4,150 of record DATHOD010000224.1, on the reverse strand, counting down.
TAACAGAGAATATACTTAAGGCAAAAAAGGCAATTGCAATCCTTTTCGTCCATTTCCATACTATCAGTAAAAAGTTCTTCATACGTTCGGAAAGCAATTTAGCATTTCTTCAGTTGCCGTTTCTAATTGTTTTAACTCACTTTCACTAATGCAATAAGGCGGTATAAAGTAAAGTATATTACCGAGCGGGCGGACAATTATGCCACGTTTAAAATAAAAAGCTGTAAGTCTTTCCGAAAGCGGATTTAAATAAGATGTTCCTTCATCTGTCTTCAATTCCATTGCAAGTATAGTGCCTGTTTGTCGACAGTCTATAATAGATGGGTTGTTTTCAAATCGCTTCTTCATCTTAGCAAAGAATGACTCAATAAGTTCTATTTGCTTCCATGTTTCCGGTTTCTCAAGTATATCAAGACTGGCATTAGCTGCAGCGCAAGCTATAGGGTTGCCTGTATAGGAGTGCCCGTGATAAAAGGTTTTGTTTTTATCATCAGATATGAATGCATTGTGAATGTGTTGTGTGCATGATGTTACTCCAAGCGGCATAAAACCACCTGTTATACCTTTAGAAAGACAGATAATATCAGGCTTTTGTAGAATGTGATCGGTTGCAAAGAATTTACCTGTGCGACCAAAGCCTGTCATAACCTCATCAGCAATAGTAATGCAGTTTACTTTTGTGCAGAGTTCCAATATCTCATTTAATACGGAAGGTTCATACATTACCATTCCACCTGCACCTTGCACCAATGGCTCAAAAATAAATGCGCAAATATCATCTCTCTTTAATGCTTCTTTTAGTTGAAAAAGGCATTCACTTTCTTTCCCCTTTACGGGTACCGGAATATGAATTACATCAAATAGGAAAGGATTAAATGCCGCCGTAAACACATTTCTTTCTGCAACCGACATAGAGCCAAATGTGTCCCCGTGATAACCATTCTCAAAGGCGATGATAGTCTTTTTTGCTTTTCCGCTGTTATGGTGGTATTGAATGGTCATTTTAATTGCTACTTCAACCGAAGTGGAGCCATTATCAGAGTAGAATATCTTAGTTTGGTTCGGCGGTAAATGTTTTAATAGGCGTTCTGCTAATGTTACTGCTTGAATGTGAGTGAAATTAGAAAAAGCAACATGTTCGAGTTGTTTGGCTTGCTCGTAAATCTTTTCTGCAATGTATGGGTTGGCATGGCCATGAAGATTCACCCACCATGAAGAGAATGAGTCTATGTATTTATTACCTGCCTCATCGATTAAGTGTACGCCATCACCCTTGGTTATAGTAACAGGAAACTTCTGATTCTTTAAATGAGTAAAGGGATGCCAGATTACTTCTTTATCGCGTGCCGAAATATTTTCCATAGTGTTTTAACAGCACTGCAAATCTAAAGCTATAAAACGAATAATGGCTATTTAACCTTCACGGTTACTTCTACACTAAGGCCCGGACGCAATTGCTTGTATAGTTCGTTCTTGCTATCAAGGGCAATCCTTATTGGCACACGTTGCACAACCTTTACAAAGTTACCCGAAGCATTATCTGGTGGAAGTAATGAGAATAAAGCACCTGTACCGCCTGAAAAAGAGCTTATGGTGCCTTCAATAACCCTATTATCCATTGCGTCTATTTGCACTTCTGCTACTTGCCCTATTTTTATATCATTTAGCTGTGTTTCTTTAAAATTGGCTTCTATCCATAAGCTATCTTCTACAATTGCCAAAAGAGGCGCCCCGGCCTGAATTAGTTGTCCCATTTGTATTGAACGTTTAGATGCAATTCCACTTACAGGAGCAGTAACAGTTGTATAAGAAAGCTGCAATTTAGCGTAGTTAAGGGCGGCCTGCTTTGCAGCCACTGCGGCTTGCATTGAGGAAAGATTCGCAATGGTAACCTGGTATTGTTTTTCAGCCGATTCATAACGTTTTTGTGCTATGCTTACTTGCGTTTCAGCGCTTTCTTTTGCAGCTTTTGCGTTATCAAATTGCTCTTGTGTGATAGAACCGTCCTTTAATAGATTCTGGTATCTGTCAAAATCTTGCGTAGCTTTCCAAAGTACTATTTGTGCCGCGTCTATTTCTCCTTTTGAGGTGGCTAGCATTGATTCTGTAGAAGCTGAATTAGCCTTGGCTACTTCAACATTAGCTTGCGCACTGGCAACATCAGCATCAGCTTGTTGTTCTTTAATAGTTAGGTCCTTGTCATCTAACTGAACAAGTATTTGGCCTTTTGTAATATGCTGGTTATCGGAAAAATTAATGGCTGTAACATAGTCCGATATTCTTGATACAATAGGATCTATATTGCTCACTATTTGAGCATCATCAGTATTTTCAATATGGCTATAATAAATGTATTCTTTAATCCCAAAGCCTATCCCTATTATAAGTATAGTGCTAAGGATTATAGTAGTTATCCTTTTACTTTTCTTTGGTTTTTCTTCTGTGTTCATAATTGAATTATTTGGTGGCTAGTTCTCCTGCTGCTTTTAGTAATGAATAATATGCTAATTGAGCATCAGCTTTTGCTGATATAACGTTTATTTCTGCGTTTAGTAAGTAATTATTAGCATCGAGTAAATCAGTGACAAGTGAAACATGATTATCATATTTCGATTTCACGATTTTATAATTTTCCTTTGCCTGGTCTAATGAGCTCTCCGCCACTTGTGTCTTTTCTAAGGCTTGTTTATATTGAGTATAGCTCTGATTTATGTCCATTTTAGCGGCATCAGTCAACTGATCGTAGCTGGACTGTGCTTCTAGAAGTTTGGCACGGCTTTCAGCGGCTTTGTTTTTGTTTTCATAAAGCCCTGTAAGGCTATATGAAAGGCGGAACCCTATATCCCAGCTTGGTTGGAATTGGTCTAATGGAGGTACTATCCTGGGATTAGGACGTAAGTAGTTGTAATCAGCCCCTATACTTAGTTTTGGGTATACACCACTTTGGGTCAGCTTAATATTTGCCTCAGCTGACTTTTCTTGCATATTTGCTGCCTGAATGTCATTTCTGTTGCCTTCAAATTTTTGAAGATAGTAAGGAAGGGGTTGAATGGTTTTATCAGAAAGTATCGTATTAGTATCTATTTGAATAGTTGTATTTTCTGGTATGCCGAGCATAATATCTAAATTAAAATTGATAGTCTGCATTTGGTTATTTATATCAATTTCGGAAAGTTGAGTGTTAGAAAGTTGCAACTTTATACTCAATACATCATTCTGAGTGGCCAGTCCATGGCTGGCAAAATCAGATATCTCTTTAACATGGGCATTTATTTGCTCAAGGCTTTGTTTTATTAGATAATGTGCCTTATTAAGCTTAAATAGATCAAGATATAGCGTTATTATATTTAAGGCTACATCCTTTTTCTTGCTTTCATAATTGTATTCAGCGCTTTTCTCATTGTATTGCAGTTCCACAACTCCATATTTCCATTGGAAACCATTGAATACACTTTCCTGTAGTGAGGCTGTAGCAGAGTAGTTGTTCAAAATTATCGGGAAAAGAGCTGTAGAAGGTATTTCTTCAGGTGAGCCCGGAATTGTGAAGTATTCAACAGGTACATTACTTAACCTTGTGTATGCTAATGCAACGTCAACATTGGGCATAATAAAGTCTTTAACCTCGCCCAGGGCTGAATGGGCCTGGGTTACCTGTGCACCTGCCATGCCAACCTGGTGGCTATGCTGAATGCCCATGCTTATGGCACTATCCAGGCTTAAGAAACGACTCTTTATGCTATCGCCTGCAGTTACAGTAAATGTAATCAACAGAAGGTTTAGTAATAAAATAAGCCTATTGTGTTTTGTATTTAATTTCATACAGATTTAATACCTTTTAAAAAGACGTTGGTGAAAAATAAATACTCTTGTTTTACTTTAGAATCAAGGCCACCAAGCTCCCACAATTCTTTCTTTTCAAGTATATAGAGCCTTAAAGAGCATAATACCCGCACAAAAAAAGTGGCGTATTCGTCAATATCAATTTTTTGTATTTCTTTTTTCTCAGTGGCTTGTTGCAAAAGTGCTTTTATCATTTCCTTTTCTCGTTCAAAAAAAGCTTTGCCTAACTCTATATATAAAGGTTTTGCTTCGTGAAAACTATCGTAGTTAAGATGCCCAAGGTTGATAAGCTTTTTAAAGTATTCTATTC
>DATHOD010000223.1:0-3183 GCA_035485295.1 Bacteroidia bacterium | reverse complement strand
ACTTAGTTTGTATAGGAAATCGGGGCATGACAGTAGTAAGATAGATTCGCAAATATTCACTGTAAAAGAATTACCCCCAGCTAGGTTAGCGCTTGCAGGTATGGAGATTAATTATGCTGTATCTGATACTATGCTTTTAACAGTTCAGAAATTAGACATACTACCCGATACCGATATAGTTTCAGCAAGCTGGTTGCATGTTTCATCATTTAATATAAGGGTAGATGGTAGAACCTATGCCTCGGTAACAGATAAGCTGACAGATGAAATGAAAATAGCATTGAGGGATGTAAAAAAACTAAAAATAAATCCCATTACAAAAAAAGAATTCACAATAGATTTTACCAATATTCTGGTGGCAGGCAATGGCACGCTGGAAACATTAAAGGATGTTACAGGGATAATTATTGTAAATTAACCCGATGAACAAACGGATTCTCATATCCATTTTTTGCCTTGTTGTATCTTGTACATCCTTCTGCCAGTCAACACAGCAGAAAAAGCCTGCCAAATTCAGGATCAAAAGGAAGTTTGGTATAACTGTTGCAGGCAAGTATTATAACAACGATACTATTCCTGTATCTGATTTGCTAAAGAATCCAAAACTGGAAATCAAAGGATATAAAGACTCTATACAGATACTATCATACGAGGTGGTATTTAACTGGCGAGGCAAGCTCAGCAAGTATACCATACAAGGCACTACCTTTTCAAAACAAGCTATTGCCGGTATAGAGCAGTTCATGGTTACTACGAATATAACCATTCAGAATATTAAATGCTGGACACCAAAAGACCTAGCGACAGTGGAAGAAGATATTAAACTAGTGGTCTTAGTACCCCACAATTATATCGTAGCCGGGTACGCTAATGTGAATGAAGCTGACTATTCATCGCCTTCCTTTTCCACCCGCCCTATGCTTCCAACCTCAACCCACATGAGTAAAGTTGGCATTATTATTACCGGCGATACGCTTACACCTAAAGACACAAACCACCAAAGCAGATATGTGCGTTTATCAGGCAGTACTGGCTTGGGTTCGATTGTAATAAACCTGGATAGTATCCAAACAAAGGATTCCATAAAACATCTTCCGCACCTTCAGATATGGGGTAGTTATTACCCTGCATCTAAAGTAAGTTTCTTTAATCTTGTTTTAAACATGAATACAGAATACCCCTCTCAAAAGAATTACTTCACAAAAAAAATGGTATCAGTCTTGAGTACATGTAAACCTGGCACTGTTGTGTGGATAACAGCAGTATATTATGACTATGGTTTTATTATGAGCCAAAACCAAAACATTAAATTTACAGTTGAGTCCTTTAAACAATAACTGCATAATGTCTAAGCGTCTGCAAATATTATTGTTTCTACTCCTATGTTGTGGTGACGCTTTCTGCCAGGATAATAATCTGAGTCATAAAACCATTCATGTAAAGAAGAACACGGCTGTAACTACTACTTATATTGTAACAGGAAATATAAAGCACCTGAAGTCAACTGGAACAAATCATACTGCTGCGCGCTCGGGATCAGTTATTGTTGTTGGCCCGGATAGTAATAGCTTATCACCTTTAAATGGGATTAGCTACCTACGGCTGACTGATAGCATTAGTTCCATAATTGTTGAACCTGACAAGATAGTAACCTCTGATTCTTCTACTTACCTGCCCTATTTAAGCATTATGGATACCAAAGTTAGTGCAGTAAGAATATACACTTTTGAAATGTTAATTCCCTTAAATGGACAATTAATAAGATACAAATCATTAACGAATCGTTTTACAAAAGAAATGATTATTGCCTTGTCTGAATGCTCTGATGGCGCCGTTATACTTTTCACAAATATTGTTTATTTGATGCCAATCTATATGCAGCAAGCTGACAATCGGCCTTTGTTTGGCTTTACGCTTTACCATAACTAAGTAGTCTTATTCATAAAATATTTCGTCTTCCTGTATCTTTTTGCAGGGTGCTGCATTATGCCTTTAAATAGGGACAAGTAATCACCTTTCAATACTAGCAGCCATGAAGATGAATTGGTTCAAAACACCCAAAGGCTTAGCAGCAGCGGCAACAGTTACCACAACAATTACCCTTGTAACAATATGCGTATGGAACATTAAAACCAGCTTTAATAACGTCAATACCCGGCAACAGATTACAAAAAAAGCTGAAATACACAATAACACAAATACTGGGCATTTTACCCGCACCCACGATACACCTTTTATACATCCGCCTATACATGGTGTTGATGTACCATTTAAAACTTATAGTGTCGATGCAGGAAAAGGTGCAACGCTATCTTACAAGGGTAGTAAGGTCATAATACCTGCTGGCATATTTTGTGACGACAAAGGAAAAGACGTTACTGGAAAAGTAAATATCAAGTACAGGGAGTTCCATAATCCTATCGATTTCTTTCTGAGCGGTATTCCTATGACATACGATTCTGCTGGAAAGCAATATACGTTTGAATCAGCTGGAATGGCAGATATTCGTGGAGAAAAAGATGGCATGCCAGTAATGATAAAATCGGGTAAGAGCCTGAAAATAGAAATGGTTGCTACACAAAAGGGCGGACACTATAATCTGTACTCACTTGATACCTCAAACAGAAAATGGGTATTCCAAAGCGCAAATATTACTTCTCCAGATGGCGCAATTACTCAATCCGCTATCTTGGATAATGACAAGCTAAATACCCTGAAAAAAGAAATTGACGAACTGGTATCAAGCAAACCTGTTAAACCCCGCATGGCTGACTCGAAACAGATCAGCTTCCGATTAAGCGCCGATGCTAAAGACTTCCCAGAGTTATCAATGTATGGCACTACGTTGTTTGAAGTGGACACTAAGAATAAAAACTTTAACAAGAGCTATGGCAAAGTAACATGGAACGACGTTACCCTGAACAGGCTTGGCAATGGAGAAAGATATATGATTACACTTGGCAGGGATAGCGAATCATACAACTTTGTAGCATACCCAGTTTTTGATCCTAAAGATTATAAAACTGCATTAGCCGAATACAATAAAAAGTATAGTGCATATAAAACTGAGCTAAAGAAAATAAAAGAACAGAAATTGACAGGGGTTGACATTTCAAAACTTATTGCAGCAGCCAGCAAAGAACAGGAAATAGAAGACAAAATGTATGAAACATCTAGGTATGT
>DATHOD010000222.1:0-2793 GCA_035485295.1 Bacteroidia bacterium | reverse complement strand
TTCTCTCTGCTTTAGCTGAAATGAGGCGGCCTTCGGTATAGTCGGCGTTTTTCGTAACTTTGTATAAGAATTAAGATGCGCGGAAGAGTTAATATATTGATTTCCCTCCTTTTGTCTGGCGGAGTATTATATGCCCAGCCGAAGATACTGACTGCGTATCATGGGTATGCTTCTTATTCTACTCCTTCAGGGCAAACGTATGTAGAGAATTACCTTACTATAATAGGGAACACTATAAAACTCGAAAGGAATAAAAACAACAAATACCAGGGAAAGGTTCAGGTGCAGGTTACTTATTCACAGGGAGATAGTGTTAAGAAATCGAGCATATATAATGTCCTTAGCCCTGAAGTGGAAGATACGCTAAAGGCTATTGATTTTATTGATGTTCAACGCTATTGGTTATCAAAGGGTCTATATAACTTTCAATTAAAAATAGAGGATTTGAATGATTCAGCCCATAAGGTGGTAACATTAAAAGGCAAGATATATATAGGCTACAGTAGTGATACCTTATGTGTAGCAGATGCAGAATTCTTACAATCATATTCAGCTGCCAAGATGGGTGATCTGTTATCGAAAAGTGGGTATGATATGGAACCTTATGTGTATGACTTTTACCCGGTATCAGTTACTAAGCTTAGTTTCTATTCTGAAATATACAATTTGGCGAAGGTAATTGGGCAACAAAAGATTGTTTTAAAATATTATATCGAATCGTCAGATAATCATACTCCGTTATACGAGTTTAATAATGTATCAGTGCAGATGGCAGATACTGTTAACCCTGTCCTTGGTTCGTTTAATATTGAGAAATTGCCATCAGGCAATTATAACCTTGTAATATCTGCACTCGACAAAACCAATAAAATATTGGTAAGTCGCCGTTATAATTTTATTAGAAATAATCCCAACATAGAACTAAGTGCGAAAGACCTTGCTGTGGTTAGAGTAGATGGCTCTTTTGTTGACAAAATGAATAACAAAGATTCATTGGCTGATGATATTAAATCTTTATGGCCTATAGCAGGCTTAAGAGAGAGGGGTTTTATTGAAGCGAACGGAATGGCAAATTCCAACATTTTATTGCTTAAGCAATATTTTTATAATTTCTGGATAAGCCGCGACCCTGCAAATCCCCAGGAAGCATGGCTTAAGTATTATAAACAAGTGTTGGCTGTAAATAAGTCTTTTAAAACATTTAGTGTGAAAGGCTATGCAACAGATCGTGGAAGAGTGTATTTACAATACGGTGCCCCTAATTTACGTACAAGGTCGGATCTGAACCCTGCCTCATATCCATATGAAATATGGGAATATTATAAATTACAAGATGGGCAAGTGGATGTAAAATTTGTTTTTTACGAACCCACATTATCTACCAATAATTACGAACTGCTACACTCGACTGCTAAAGGAGAGATACATAACCGCCAGTGGCAAATCATTCTGTATGGTACTAGCGGCAGGCCGACAGACATAGATCAGAACAAAGTGACTGATCCGATGGGGGAAGATATATTGAATAATTACAGCACACCTCATTAATAATTGGCTGAATAAGAATAATGTGATGCGGGTAGCTGTGGTAATACTTAACTGGAATGGCAAGAAATTCCTTGAACAGTTCTTGCCATTGGTTGTAAAACATACAGGTAATGAAGCTACAGTAATAGTGGCTGATAATGCTTCTACCGACGATTCAGTAGAATATCTTCGTAATAATTTTCCGAACGTCGGAATAATTCAGAACCCTTTAAATGGGGGCTTTGCTTATGGGTATAATACCTCACTTCGCCAGATAGATGCTGAATATTATGTCTTGTTAAATTCGGATGTAGAGGTAACACCAGGATGGATAAGCCCGGTAATAGAAATGTTGGATACGATACCTGGTGTTGGGGCTGTTCAGCCTAAAATTAAATCATTTTCAGACCCTGCTTCATTTGAATATGCAGGTGCCGCCGGAGGTTTTATTGATGTATATGGCTACCCTTTTTGCCGTGGCAGAATGTTTGACACAATTGAAAAGGATGAAGGCCAATACAATGATGAAAAAGAGATTTTTTGGGCTAGTGGAGCGTGTTTATTTATAAGGGCTTCCGTGTTTCATGAAATGGGAGGATTTGATGAGGATCTGTTCTCTCACCAGGAAGAGATTGACTTATGCTGGCGAATGAAGTTAAGGGGATATAAGGTTATGTTCTGCCCAAAATCAGAAGTATTGCACTATGGCGGCGGCATGTTACCCAAATCAAACCCATTCAAAACTTATTTGAATTTCAGGAACAACCTTATTATACTGTGTAAGAACCACCCGGCTAGGGCATTGAGGAATATGGTTTTCCAGCGAATGGTACTTGACGGATTGGCAGCTATTCGTTTTCTTTTTACCGGTAATTGGGGAGACTTCATGGCTATTCTCAAAGCGCATTTGCATTTTTACGGAAGTTTTGGAAAGACTTTGAAAAAAAGAAAGGCGGTGCAGGCAACTGTTACTAACCCTGAGGTTTCAGCCATATACCGCAGAAGTATTGTAAGAAAATATTTCCTGGAAGGGAAGAATTTTTTTTCACAGCTTGATTCGAAAGACTTTTACTGAGTATGGACTGGAAATCGGCTTTGAATGGGTTTAAGGGCTATTTGAGACTGGAGAAATCGCTTTCAGAAAATACCCTTGAAGCATATTTCCATGACGTGCAGTTGCTCCATAAATTCCTGGAAGAAAGGAAGTACGAGATTGGCCCTGATAAGGTAAAATTCAGTCAGTTACAGGAGTTTTTGGCCTGGGTA
>DATHOD010000221.1:0-14643 GCA_035485295.1 Bacteroidia bacterium | reverse complement strand
TTAATCCTACTTGTGCTCAGTCTGGCGGTTTTTATTGCCCTATGACAATGTACGCGGACGGAACACTGCCACCTTATGGCACACCTAATTATTTGTTAGATTTTACTGATCCTAATTGGGGTAGTTGTTGGGCTATTAATTCAATTAGGATATTTCAGGTATCAATCGATTGGACATTAAAGACAGGTGCTTTATCACTTTACCAAACCTTACCTACTGCAGCATTTAATTCCCTTTTTAATGGTCGTAATTCTATTGATCAGCCTAGTGGTAACAATGCTAGCCTTGATGCACTTGATGGGTTCTTTTCATACCGGATACCATACATGAGATGGGCAAGCTATAATGCTGCTGTAATGTGTAACCCTGTTAATGTAGGAACAAACCCAACGTCTGGCAGTTTTATTTCAGGTGTAAGGTGGTACGAATTGCGTCAGGATACAGGAACAAAAATGTGGAGTATATATCAACAAGGCACATATGCACCTAATGATCAGGTGAGCAGATGGAACCCGGGTATTGCAATGGATCAGAATGGAAGTATTGGATTAGAGTATTCAGCAAGTGATCCTACTGCTACTTATCCTAGTTTATACTTTACAGGAAGAAGAGCTTGTGATACGTTAGGAACTATGACACTTGCCGAAGGTGAAGCTGTTGTGGGTAATTCTGTAGTTACTACTTACGGAAGGTGGGGTGATTATTCACATTTATCAGTTGATCCGACTGATGGTATTACGTTCTGGGGAACCAATTCATATGGGAATAGCACTATAACTAATAGTGCTCTTGCAACCCGAATATTTTCTTTCCAAATACCTAAATGTATTGTAGGTATACCAAATATAAATGATGTGCAGGCTGAATTAAGCGCGTTCCAATCAGGCAATCAATTAAACGTAAAGGGAATTAAACTTCCAGGTAGTGAGAAGATAGCTGTTGAATTATATGATATTAATGGCAAACGTATACTTACTAATTCAATGAACTCTGGCTCGGGAACTGTAGAAACAAGTTTCAATGTTTCAGCAATAGCGAAAGGAGTTTACTTTGTAAGAATAGGAAATGATAGCTTTTTAAGAGTAGTAAAGCTAGAGATACAATAAAGTATTAATACATATGGGAAAAGCCTCATGAATACTCATGAGGCTTTTTTATTGATATTGCATTAAACAAGAACATCCTGTATAATGAAATACAGGATGTTTAAAAAGTCTATATAGAATTTGCTAGAGAGAGCTTACCACCTTTTGTTGTAGTTTCCGCTGCCTCCGCCGTTTCCACCACCGTTTCCGCCTCTCCTGTCGCCACCACCTGAGTTCCTGTTGCCAGTTTCAGTCCTTGGTTTAGCAATAGAAACAGAAATGCTTCTGCCATCGTGCTCGGTTTCATTCAACCCGTCAATAGCTTTCTGGCCATCTTCTTCACTTTTCATTTCTACAAAACCAAATCCTCTGGACCTGCCTGTAAACTTATCTGTAACAATTTTACAAGAAGTAACTTCACCGTAATTTTGAAACAATTGTTTTAATGATTCTTCATCAACTTTAAAACTCAAATTAGACACAAAAATGTTCATCATAAAAAATTTAAATAATTATTAATACACAAATATAACCATTAATATCCAAATACCCCTCTATTATGCTTAAATCTTTGTCCATTTATGAGAAGTTCCTTTACGGCAACCTATTTCTGTAGGTATATCGTTGGTGTTAACCTTAATACCGCAATTGTCACACAAATACTTATCGGGGCCACGTTCTCCAAGTATTATCCATTTATGGAAAGATGACATTTTGCATCCCCTTATTTTCGGGGTTGCTGTTTTTACCTCAAGCTCAGCACATTCTGTGCAATAATATACTTTAAGTAACTTAGGTTTGTTCATACGGGGTATGTAAAATGGTATTTTAAATTATAATATTAACCCAGGTAGGTCTTTAGTATTTTACTTGTGGTGCTTACCCTTAGTCTGCGTATAGCTTTATCTTTTATCTGTCTTACGCGTTCCTTGGTAAGGTCATAACGTTCTGCAATTTCTTCCAGTGTATAAGAGTGTTCCATACCAATTCCGTAGAAAAAAATAACAATCTCACATTCTCTTTCGGAAAGTTTAGATAGTGCCCTTTTTATTTCAATACTTAATGACGACGCCATTAACGAATTATCAGGAAGAGGGTTGTTTGGATCGGATAACACATCCATTAATGTCATATCCTCAGAACTTGAAAGCGATGCATCGGTAGAAATGTGCTTATTAGCCACCGCTAGCGCTACACTTACCTCAGATTCCGACATTTCAAGTACTTCGGCAATTTCAGCGGGACTTGCTTCTCTCTCGAATTTTTGTTCAAGTAAGCCTCCGGCCTTTTTAATTTTATTTAGTGAACCTATTTTATTCAATGGTAAACGTATTACCCTTGAATTTACTGCAATGGCTTGTACTATAGATTGCCTGATCCACCAGACAGCATATGATATAAATTTAAATCCACGGGTTTCATCAAATTTTCTGGCTGCCTTAATAAGGCCTACATTTCCTTCATTAATTAAATCGGAAAGGCTTAAGCCTTGATTTTGATACTGCTTTGCAACAGAAACTACAAACCTTAGGTTGGCAACAACCAGGGTTTCCAGCGATACTTCGTCGCCTTCTCTTATCTTTTGTGCTAACACGGCTTCTTCTTCAGCGGTTACAAGGCCATGTTTGCTAATATCGGCAAGGTACTTGTCTATAGAAGTACTGTCGCGGTTAGTTATTAGCTTGTTTATTTTAAGTTGCCTCATGTACTAATATTCTTTTTGTGTTTTATTTCTTCAGCAACCTTTTTGGCTGCTATCTTAAGACTTAAATATGCAGAGGCAGGACAAATTCAATGTCGACTACATCATCACCGTTAATTACTATGCTATGCTTAACACCGTAAATGCCTTTTTGATTGAATTCTTCTTTAAATGCTTTAAAATTATTCCTTGGAATAAATCTGTATTGATTTTTTGCTTTGAGTTCGGTAACATCGCCAAATGAATTAAAATAACCATAATGGGTTACATCGTCTTTGCACATTACCCTTGTTACAGTGGGGTTTAACCCAACAGCATACTTATCGTCTACCAGGTTTAACATTTCTTCTTTGTTCATAGCAGTATGATTAAAATAGTTGAATTAAGATGAAGGCATCTTAAATTCGAAGTAAAGAATACCGGAGAGAATTTTGACATCCTCTCCGGTAATTATAAATTATGCAGTTACTACGCGAACGTTAATTGCGCGAAGGCCCTTAGGGCTTTCTTCTACATCGAATTCTACTTTGTCATTTTCTGTTATTTGGTTTTTCAAACCTGATTGGTGAACAAAAATTTGTTCGCCATTACCATCTTGTGTTATAAAGCCGAAACGCTTTTCGGGATTAAAGAATTTTACTACGCCTTTTTGCATTGTGTTGAGATTTAATTGTTTGTTTGATTTAGAATGTAAGATTGTTGTTTATTGATTTAACAAAAAGGGTGTGATGACACTACTTCAATGTTATTTTTTAAAAGCTTATGAATGTTTTTCATGTATTCCCTTTCATCGGTATTGCAAAAGGATAGTGCATTGCCTGATTCCCCTGCTCTTCCGGTGCGGCCAATACGATGAACATAGGTTTCAGCCTGTTCAGGTATTTCAAAGTTTATTACGTGAGTAAGTTTATCTACATCAATACCACGTGATGCAATGTCCGTAGCAACTAATACACGTATTGCCCTATTCTTAAAACCTTTCAGTGCTCTTTCACGAGCACCTTGTGATTTATCGCCGTGAATAGCTTCGGCTTTAATACCGTTTTTATTCAATTCCTTTACCACCTTATCGGCACCACGTTTAGTGCGGGTAAATACCAATGCATGTTCAATTGCATTGTTTATAAGCACATACTTAAGTAATGGCTTCTTTTTGTCCTGGCTAACATAATACACCGATTGTTTTATCAGGTCTGATGTTGAGGTAACAGGGGTGATGTTTACACTTACCGGGTTGCGAAGCAATGTATCGGCAAACTTCCTTATTTCTGCGGGTGCAGTTGCTGAAAACAAAATTGTTTGTCTCTTTGCAGGAAGCCTGGAGATTATCTTTTTTATGTCATTAATAAAACCCATGTCCAGCATTCTGTCGGCTTCATCTAATATAAAATATTGTACGTCTTGAAGCTTTACATGTCCTTGTTGCATGAGGTCCAGTAATCTGCCGGGGGTAGCCACAACAATATCCACACCCTTTCTAAGTGCTGTTGTTTGTGCATGTTGCGAAACACCACCGAAGATTACGGTATGTGAAATGCGAAGATTCTTGCCATACGCTGAAAAGCTTTCGTTTATTTGAAGAGCCAGTTCGCGGGTAGGGGCAAGAATTAGTGCCTTAATACCTCTACGGTTCGTTGCCTTGTTCTTTTCGAGAAACTGCAGTATAGGTAATGCGAAAGCTGCTGTTTTTCCTGTTCCTGTTTGTGCACATCCAAAGATATCCCTTCCCTCTAATACATGTGGAATGGCTTTCTCCTGGATGGGAGTAGGTTGTGAATAACCTTGTTTACTTAAAGCGTCGAGAAGCGGGGCTATAAGGTTTAATTGCTGAAATGTCATAGAATTACTATTGATTAATTATGGGTAAGCCAAAAAACGGCTACCCTTTGTTGACTTTTTAAGAAAAGCGTAAGACGATACTGGATTGAATGGGTGAGAACCACCAACAGATTGAGATACAATCTTCGTAAGAAGTGATGCAAAGATACTCTATTTATTGACAGTAGAGGGATTTCTTTTGGTTTGCTAACTTAATTGATACTATTTTAACAATAAGTCCGTAGCGCCTTTATGCCTCAATCTATCTATAACTATAGCTTTTAGTGCAACAAATTAGAACCTGGATGTAAGCGCAATTAAATTGCTTAAAGAAATTTTTAAGCATAATTATTACCAGGTAATACCTGTAAATGATCCTTTAGCAGTATCAACATTTCCGCCTGCTACTGGGCTGGTCTCGTTACAAACGAAGGAGAAATTGCCTTCAACTAAATGAGTTCCTGCAGCTGTATTAAGTTGTGTTAACTGTATATAACCTAGGTGAGTATTATCTGTATAATATACAGTATCTGCAAGGTGGTCATGTATGTCCATATATGCATAATTGGGCGATGACTTGGCTGCAAGGGTAAAATTACCATACTGCTTGGCAGTAACCACTATTCCAATAGTACAGGTGTCTGGTTTGCCTTTATACTGCACACCAATTGTTAAAATATTGTTTACATAGGTTACTCCAACAACTGTAAAAGGCCTTAAATAACCACCTGCTCTGGCATTAAACGCAAGTGGGCCTGGTGTTACCGCCGGAGTAGTAGAAGTGTTTTTTGCGCATGAAAATAAAAGCAATGCAATTGCAAATAATGCAAGCACCGCGCTGAGTTTTTTACAAAATAAGTGCACTATTTTCATTCTTTTCATATTAAAGTGGTACATAATCCTCTATCTGAAAGCATAAAGGTATGAAAAAACTTTAGAATGACTACTTTCTATCGAATCTCGTTTTAAACATAAGTAAAAAACCATGGTAAATTGAATACCATGGCTTAAAAAGAAGTTAAGTGCAAAATGTCTACTACTGAACGATCAGTTTTCTGGTAGTTACCTTATCATCCTGATTTATAGCTATAATATAAATACCACTCTTTAGATTCATTCCGGCAAGGTCAATTTGTTGTTGGTGGTTACCTGCAGCTTGTTGTCCAAAATTCATATCATAAATTTTCTGGCCAGCCATATTATACATTCCAACTTGAACAGGAGCATCCCCGGTCAAATTATAATTAAGGGTGGTACTGTACTTAGCTGGGTTAGGATACACACTTAAATTCAAAGTGTTCTCTGCAACCTCGTCAACCCCTGTAGTAATGGTCCATTCATTAATAGTCACATTTGTTGCATTCCAAAGGTCATTCTTATCAGCGCTACCATTGTTATTTACCGCATTTAAAACAGCCCATAAGGAAACTGCTCCAGTCCCTTTTGCAGGCGCTGTCCAGTTAATAGTTTCTTGATAAACAGTGCCATTACCGCCAGTACCTGAACTTGGAGAAAGTTGAGTACTATGCTCTACTATATTCAATACATAATTGCCTGAGCTGGGGCCTGAAAAATGTGTGTTAGTAGGATATGGAGAACCAAAAGTTCCTTCATTGGTTGGTGTAGTCGCTGCCACGCTTCCCTTTATACAGCCAATTTGAAAGCCGAACTTAGGAAGAGAGTTAGTAGTAGTATTTGTTCCGGTAATTACTATTGTATAAGCTTTCCCTCCTGTATAATGAGTAGTTGGTTTCCCGGCTGAATCTAATACAACAGTTAAAGTTATGCCTGTTGTAGCAGTTGTGCTATGGCATCCGCCAGTTCCTCCACATCCTTTAAAGTTACCTAGGCCCGTTTCTGCTCCTGTGCAATCATAACCATTAGCAGCGGGACCTGTATGGTACCCACTTATTAGAATTGAACAAGCAATCGCAGTAAATAAAATTAGTAGTGACTTCTTTTTCATAATCAGGGAGATATAAAAGGTTAGTATTTATTATTCTAGATGAGGTTGATTATGAAAAGGTTGGGTCTAAAGTATAATAATATCTTTTTAGAATATCCTATTGATTGATATTCAGGATGCTAATGTATGGAAACAAAAGATAATTAGGAAATGTTTACCCAACAAATGCACACTTTACTTCCTGAAGGCACCCTTAAAACTATTCTTTAGCGTCTGCTATTTCCGCCATGCCCTTGTGCCGCTCTGCCCGCCGGCCTTGAACCACTACTATGCACTTGCCTTTGCCCACCACCCATTCGGTTATTGCTGTGTTGAGCCTGTGCACCATTTCTGTTTTGTATTTGACTGTGGTTGGCCGTTTTATTTGCTGCATGGTTTGCATTCATGGAGTGTCCTGCAGAATTATACCGTTGTCCTTTAGTAGAGCTCATTGCAGTTGCCCTAGGCTTACCACCGTTAACCGATGCTAACTGATTTTTGTTTGTACTTGCACTACGTTCATGTGTCTGCTGTTCCGCAGTTGGTTGAATATGCCCTTCCTTCATGGCTGATTCCTCTTCTGCAGAAGGGCGTGATTCAATTCCCCCTGGGCCGTTAAAACTACTGTGGTTACCAACGGTCCCATTATTAATTACACCTCTATCCTGGTATGTGTTGTGAAATCCGGGATGAACACTCCAAACCGCAGTATTATACCGGAATGCACCGCCTTCCCATCTTCCACCCCAAAAGCCTCTTCCACCATAACCAAATCCATAGTTTACTCCACCATAAAAACCTACGTGTGGTCCCCAATATCCCCCATGCCACCAGTAATGTCCACCTTCAAATCCCCAATAGCCGGGTGTCCATAAAAACCCTATTCTTGGAGGAGCTAACCATACACCTGGCACCCAGAAATAACCATTTACCCCGTAAGCCCAATAGCCTGGTGTCCATAGATACCCTTCAACAGGACAAGGTGGTTGAACATAAACGGGTAGGGCAGGGGGAGCAATTCCAACTTGTACACCCACTCCTACAGCAATTTGTGCCTGAACGTTATTTGTTACTCCTGATAAGGAGAATATTGCGATAAATATTACAACAATCTTTTTCATAATTAAGGTACATTTATTGTTTGACTATTCCCGTTTGGTAAAGTTAAATCTGTAAAGATTATTTGGTAGGTTAGTTCGATGAGAACTATGTTTCTGGGGTTAAAATAAAAGGCTGGAAAATCCAGCCTTATTATTAATGTGACCCCGGTGAGGATCGAACTCACGACCCAAAGATTAAGAGTCTTTTGCTCTACCAGCTGAGCTACGGAGTCAAAATTCAAGGGCGCAAAGATTGTAAAAAATAAGTTATCCTAGCAAAAAATATGCATGCTTTCTAAAATCAAACCATCTTTTTGCATATTTCGTATATGAAAATATGAGCATAAAAGTCTTTATCTGTAATACTATTATAACATTGTGCTGCATGTATAATGGCGTAAAACAAAAGGATAAAATAAAATATGTTGCCCTTGGCGATTCATATACTATTTGTGAAGGTGCAAGACAGGAAGAGTCTTGGCCAACTTTACTTACAAAAGCTTTAGACAAGAACGGTATTAATATGGAGTTACCTGCAAACCCAGCCCGAACAGGCTGGACTACTACTGACCTAATATATAATGAACTGCCATTATGTGAGAAATATAAACCTGATTTTGTTACCTTGCTTATAGGGGTTAATGACTGGGTTCATGGAGTAGATTCCGTGACTTTCCATAAAAACCTCAATTATATAATTGATAAGGTTCAGGCGCTATTACCTGATAAAAAGAATCTAATACTAATTACAATACCCGATTTTGGCGTTACTCCTACTGGGGCAATATATGGTAGTGGAAGAGATATATCTAAGGGAATTGCTAAGTTTAATAACATTATTATGAGGGAAGCAAAAAGTAGGGGGCTTAAATGCATAGATATTTACCCTGAGACTCAAAAGATGAAGGGAAATACCGACTTAACTGCAAAAGACGGCCTTCATCCCTCAGCTAAAGAATATGCAATATGGGAAACCTTAATTTACCCTATTGCATATTCATTACTCAAGCATTCTAATTAGCTTGGCTGGCTTAGATTAACCATTACCCAATCATTATCAGTTGAGTTGATTTTTGCGGAGCAATAGGCGCATTCTGTAATAGTAGTATCAGTATACGGTGCTCCGCAACTTGGACATTCATGGCTCCAAAGTTTGCTCTTTTGTATTGTTCCTGCTTTCTTGGCAAGGGTAAGTGCAAGTGAACGTTCAATTACTGTGTCATCAATTTTCTGCAATTTACCTTCCACCAGTTGTAAGCGCATTGATGAATAGAAAATATTGAAACTTGCCATCCATACATTATTTACCAGTATGCAACTTATCAAATTAACATCATTCAGGTAAAGGCGGTTAAATACAAACTTGCCTTCACTCTTAACCTGGGCCTCAATGCTTGCAAACAAGGTGTCATCCGTAAAGCGGTGTACATATTTAAGATCCTGTGTGGCACGTGATACAAAATACTGCATCACAGCGTTTGAAGCTTTATCTTCCATTAGTTGTATACAGAAATCATTAGTTGCATCTGCATATAGAGGCTGAATATCTGGGGCACTTTTGTCAAGCCTATAATTACCCCTATCATAATCTTCTTCCTGGGTTATTTCGCAAAGCACCCAGTCGTAATCTCCAAGGTAAGTAACAGTTCCGCAAGATTCACACTTGCTTACTTGTCCTGCATTTTGGTTGGTAGGGTAACCGCATTTAGGGCAAGTGTCACTGTGGTAAAGGTCTTTTTCAGCCGCACTGGTTTTCTTTATAAAAGTCCAGTATTCAGTTGCAGTGTCACCATTAAATGTCTCGTTAAACTCAGGGTGGGTTTTGCAAATGAATTTATCGTCAACACTAAAGAAAACTGATGCTGTGATGATACTATACGCTCCTTCCTGGTTAGCTGATTCAATACGTATTTGACGGATATTAATATTGCTGAGGGTATTAACCTGTTCCAGCATATTCATCATAGTAAACTGGGCGTTGAAGCGCTGATATACACCATCACTTATCCATTTGCGAACCTTAGATAAGTTCTTATTCATCCATGCATCTTGAATGGCAAGAAAAGCAGTGTTAATTTTTTGAATAAATGCTTGTTCATTAAAGCCGGTATTAGCTGCAAGAAAACTTGGGGCTATTGGAGCAGGAGTGCCTTGAGGGCCAGACGATGATCCACTTACAAGGTCAGTTCCACCTGAATTTTTCTTAAGATAAAATTGGTAGACAAGAAAAGCTATAATGATTATAACCAGGACCCCTCTTCCCAGTCCACTTCCAAGAAGCCATCCTATTGCAACTCCTGTTCCAAAGCCACCTCCGCCACCACTTCCACCAAATCCATTTCCACCACCGCTACTATGGCTGCCACCACCACCTCCGGCGCGTGAGTATGCTTCAATAACCACAAAGAATATAAAAACCAATAACAGTAAAATATCTTTTCTCTTAAATTTCATACAGATGATTTATAAAGGTTAAATGTAAAAGAAATTTTCAACTGCTACAGAACCCTCATTAAAACTGTAGTATATACAATCGAATTATAAGGAGCGGATAAACGTCACATTATTATAAGCGAAACAAACATATATTCGTTAATAAATCCTGAATGGATTTAGCAATGCTTGGTAAAATAGCTTAACTTTGTATGCAATATGAGTACAAGAGTTTCTTTTGGTAAACCCACTATAGATTTCTCAGCAACGCTTAGAAAACGGGTAGATGAATATTTTGCTTCTGATGGGAAAAGGGTAACCGATTCCTTTAAAATGTATTTTAAAACATTTATACTTTTCCTTATTGGTGCTGGAGTATACTGGGTTATGGTATTTACTAATGTTCCTGCCTGGGTTTCTGTTCCGCTCTGCGTAATATTTGGACTTGACCTTGCTGCTATTGGTTTTAACGTAATGCACGATGGGGCACACGGAAGCTATTCGAAAAAGGCATGGATAAATGAAATAATGGCTTATTCACTTAATCTTATGGGTGGTTCGTCATATATGTGGAAACAAAAGCATAATGTGGCTCACCATTCTTATACGAACGTTGAAGGACTTGATGACGATATTGATATTAAGCCTTGGATACGTACCAATGAGAGTCAGCCTAAATATTGGTACCACCGTTACCAACATTTTTATTGGGCATTTTTATATGGCTTTACTTATTTGCTTTGGGTATACAATAACGACTTTAAGAAATATTTTACCGGAAAGATGGGGAATACCCCTTTAAAGAAAATGAGTGTAAAGGAACATTTCATTTTCTGGATAAGTAAAATCGTTTACTTATTTCTATTTGTAGCTATACCAATTATTAAACTGGGTATACTCAAAACATTAATTGGGTACATAATTACATCTTTTGTCTGCGGTTGGGTGCTTAGTGTTATATTCCAGCTGGCTCACGTAGTAGATGATGTTACATTTCCACTTCTTGATGAAAAGACCAACACACTTGAACATGAATGGACCTTGCACCAGTTAGCTACTACAGCTAATTTTGGAACACGCAGCAAAATATTATCATGGTTTGCCGGTGGCCTTAATTTTCAAATTGAACATCACCTTTTCCCTAAAATAAGCCATGTGCACTATCCTGGTATAAGTAAAGTGGTAAAAGATGTTTGCAAACAATTCGATATCCCATATATAGAATATCCTACCTTAATGGAAGCGTTGAGATCTCATATTGCCTATTTAAAACTGGTAGGCGTTTAAAGAGTCCCTTTATTTGAATAAATTTTTACTTAAAGCTTTATAGGGCGTATGCAACCCCAATATTAAAGTTTAGCATTACTACGTATCTGGAAAAGGTCACAGGTCCTGTAACGGCTTGACTGCCCGTTGTAAGTGTAGTTTCTGTATAGGTACCGGTTGGCTTGCCGTAGAAAGCATTAGCCATAAAAAGTGCACAAAGGTTATCTGTAATTGAATACCTGAATGAAGTACATACCTGAAAGCCCAAAGAACCCGAACTGACTGCACCTATAGCGTATGAAGTGGTTTTGCCAGAGCCTTGCGCAGTAGTAGAGTATGTTAAAGCGGGGTACGAAACTGATACATATCCTAATTGTAGTCCTAAGTTATATGATAATTTATCGTTTTTATCTCCAATTGAAGGGCCAAGCATTACTGTTAGTATTGAGTAACTACCTGAAGTGCCAGCAGTAATATTATCATCAGGATAAGCCGCTGCTAATCCATTTATATCAAATTTATTAAGGTTGTATCCAATAGTTAATACCCCTCCGTAAGCCTTTCCGGGAACCTGGTAGCCTGCAACAACATTCCCGTCAAATCCTAACTTGGCAGATCCTCCACCGCTAGGATCT
Source organism: Bacteroidia bacterium (assembly GCA_035485295.1). GTDB lineage: Bacteria > Bacteroidota > Bacteroidia > JABEUT01 > JABEUT01 > JABEUT01. The sequence goes on along the minus strand of DATHOD010000221.1, from coordinate 2,659 downwards.
AGTGTTCTTGAATTAAAAGGGCCAAGCGGAATGCCTGCTCCTAAGCCTATACCGGCATAGAAAGAATGATCTTCATCCTGTGCAAATACGCTATGGATTGATAAAAGGGTAATAGCTATTACTAGGGTCTTCTTTATGCTCATTTCCAGATTCTTTGTGCAAGTTTAATAAAATAATACTTGCCAATTCAAAACCAGATGTTATTAAAGTCCATTTTCTGAACTTATTAGGCTTAAAGTGCTTCACAGTTTTGTGATTTTCAGGTATTATATAAATATTAGCTTTGCAAAAAAATAAAACAAATTATGAAGAAAATTTACATGCTATTGTCATTGGCTTTGCTTTTTGGTGGAGCTTCTTTAAAAGCGCAGATTACTGATCTGTATGATTTCGGTTCTAATTCCTACCCTTATGCTGATGTTACTATTGCAGGTAATAAGTTGTTTGGTACTGCATATGAAGGCGGTGCAAATGGATATGGTTACTTCTTCTCAGTAAATAAGGATGGAAGCGGATTTAAAGACCTTTGGGATTGTAACGATACCGGTACAATTGCAGGTAATTCTAATGGTGGGTATCCATATGGTGATGTTACTGTTATTAAAGACAAATTGTATGGATTCACTTATGAAGGCGGTGCGTTTGGTTACGGAGAAATTTTTAGGATTGATACAAATGGCAGTGGTTACAAGGATCTGTATGACTTTGCTTCTGCAACAGGCGGAAACTTAGGATGGGGTGGATTAACTCTTATAGGTAATAAATTTTTTGGTATGGGAACATATGGAGGAGCATATGACTCAGGTATGATTTTTTCTATTGATACAAATGGTACGGGGTATAAAGACCTTTTCGATTTTAATGGAACTAATGGTGGTTACCCTGAAAGTGTATCATTGGCAGTATATAAGAACAAGCTATATGGTATGACCGAAGAAGGGGGAGTAAATGACTCAGGTGTTATATTCTCGATTGATACAAACGGAAGCGGATATAAGGATTTGGTAGATCTCAACTATTCAAAAGGTTATTATCCTTATGGTTTTCTTACACTTGTAGGGAATAAACTTTTTGGGCTGACATATTACGGCGGTGTGCATGATTCGGGAGTTGTTTTTTCAGTAGATACTAATGGGGCTGGTTATAAGAATCTGGTTGATATGGATAGTGCTACCGGCTGCTTTCCAGCAGGTTCATTAACACTAGCAAGGAATATACTTTATGGTATGACCGATGAGGGTGGTGTACATGATTCTGGAATTATTTTCTCTATTGATACTACAGGCAAAGGATATCAGCATGTTTATGATTTTGGCGGTAGTACTTCTGCTATTTATCCTTATGGTAATAATATAACAGTTGCAACAGATACCCTTTTTGGAATGTCCGATGAAGGCGGCATTAATGGATATGGACAGCTTTTTATGTTAAAGGATACAGCCTTACTTGCTGCGGTTAATAATGTCAGCATTCCCAAAGGAAATATAAGCATTTATCCTAACCCTAACAACGGCAGATTTAATGTGCTGTGTAATGTGCCATCAATTAGTGGGATGATTATGGATGTGTATAATGTAATAGGAGAGAAGGTTTATACTGGTAGTCTTAAGAATGCAAATAACCAGGTTGACTTAAGCGCTAACTCAAAAGGCGTATACTTATACAAGGTTATTACTTTAGAAGGTGCAATTGTAAAACAAGGGAAAATTATTCTTGAGTAATTAATTGGAATTGATAATAAAGAAAATCCCGCACTGAAAGGTGTGGGATTTTTATTTACTTGCCAATACAGAATCTGCTGAAAATATTACCAAGCAGATCATCATTCGTAATTTCGCCTGTTATCTCACCTAAATGATTAAGTGCACTACGAATATCTGAGGCCACCAGTTCGCCTGACAGTTTATTTTCTATTCCTTTTTTAGCGGCTTCGAGGTTGCGTAAGGTAGATTGTAATGCTTCATAATGACGTGAATTCGTAAGCACAATACTCTCTTTCATGTCTGTCCCCTGAAGAGCATTTTCATATAAGCGTTTTGTTAATTCTTCTAACCCCTTTCCATTTTTAGCTGACACAAAAAGAATGTTTTCTATGCCTTCGAATTTCTTTTTGTATTCTTTTTCATTTAGTGTATCTACTTTATTGGCAACAGGAATAACAACAATGTTGTCAGCATTCCCAAGCTTCCTTATATCACCCATTACATCTTTTGTTGTCATATCTTCCGCATCGAATAAGTAGAGTACAATAGCTGCTTGTTTAATTTTTTGCATAGTTCTTTCTACTCCTTCACGTTCAATAATATCTGCTGCGTTTCTGATTCCTGCGGTATCTGTCAATCTAAAAGCTATACCGTATATTGTGATTATTTCTTCGATAGTATCTCGCGTTGTGCCAGGCGTGGCGCTTACTATAGCGCGTTCTTCATTGAGCAATGAATTAAGCAATGTGGATTTTCCGGCATTTGGCCTCCCTGCTATTACAGTAGAAACGCCATTCTTCAATACATTCCCTAATCGAAAAGAATCAGAGAGCTTTTCCATCTTTCGATGCATGTCAGTAATCAAGCTAATAAGTTGTTTACGGTTGGCAAACTCTACATCTTCTTCACTAAAATCCAACTCCAGTTCTATCAGTGATGCAAAATCAACCAGTTTT
>DATHOD010000220.1:0-7385 GCA_035485295.1 Bacteroidia bacterium | reverse complement strand
GCAGGGCCAGGGCCGTTGTTCGTTGCAAAAATAGTTGGGGTGGTAGTAGAGCTATTATTTGCTTGAATAGCGTTACCACTTCCATTAGTATGGGCATAAAGTGCAGGATTAGTATTTGAGCCATTATTGGTTTGAATTTCCGAGGAGATACCCAATCCCTGGTTATAAGCAAAAAATGCTTCACCTGAGCTACTCGCATTACCAATTTGAGATTCTAGCGCATATCCTGTTCCATAATCTAGAACATATACATCAGTGCTTACACTTGTTGAAGTGGCTGGGATTAGAAACTCAGCAGCATTACCAGATGTTCCTGTTTGATCGATATATAATCCTGCCCCGGTACCGGAATTAGTTACATTAATTGCGTTAGCAGTTGATGCACTTACATTACTGAAATTGGCAGTAAAGCTGTTAATATTGTTACTACTATTGTTAACATTAAGTGTTGGTGAGGTATTACTTGTATTACTCGTGTTAAAATACCCTGCATTACCGTTTGTTCCCTGTTGTATTACATCTAATACCGACCCTGTGCCGGTAGTTGAGTTAGCAAGACTTGCAGCACTACCACTGCCATTGTTCAAGACTGAAATAGTAGGTGTTCCATTATTGTTTGTTGCATTGAATGCTTGCCCTGCTCCTGTATTTGAGGCCAATATGGTTGCTCCATTTCCAGGAGTTGTTGCATATATGGCATTATTACTGTTGCTTGAATTAGTAATTTGAAACTCAGATGCAGGGCCGGCGCCGGCGTTACCATTATTATAAGCCCAAAGGGTAGGGCCGGTTCCGTTGCTGAGTGCCTGTATAGCATTATTGCCATTGTTTGAATTATTCACGGAAAAATAGCCTGCAAAACCGCTTGTGCCATTACTTTGGCCTTCTATAGCAATGCTTGAAGTGCCACTTACAAAGGAAGCTAATCCAACGCCATTACTACCGGTAGAGTTGGCATACATAGCTGCACCTGTGCCTGCCGATGATGCATAAAGGGCATTACTGTTACCTGTAGCTGCAGATGTAACCGTAACTACGTTAGAGTTATTACTTGAATTTGTAATACTGAAATTAGCGGCACTGCTATATTGGTTATTCTGCATAACATTCAGCACACTATCCAATATCATTCGCTGCACATTCTTGGTTCTGAAAACAAGAGGCTGATTATCGGTTGTTCCAATAAAATTAGTTCCCGGGTTAGTTCCTGCATTGCCAGCAATTGACCATGCCAAACCACTGGTGCTGCCATTACCATCTAAAAACTGTACCCAATTAGGTGAAGATGGTGAGCCTGCATTATAATAATAACCTGGTACAACATTGGTAGGGGGTACTCCTGAAGGGTTCATATTATAAATTATTAACCCCGTTGCAGGGCTGGCAATAGTCGAATTATCATTAGTTCCTGTAAGGTGATTAATTTGTGGCCCCAAAAAACCTAAAGCGCTCGAATTACTTAGGTCTAAAATTGCGCTTGCATTCGGGTTGTTTATCCCAATTCCCACTCTGCCTTGTACAATCATTCCATTGGCAGGCGCTATGTTTCCAATAAAACCATTACCAATAGATACATTATCATTTATACTAAAATTGCTTCCTGCAGTGCTAACTGTATTTATACCAATGTATGCTCCATTATTATAAATCATAGTATCAATTATCCATTTACCACCCTTCCAATGTGGTGTAGCGCCGTTTGTAAATCCGTTGGGTAAAAAACCTGTTGGCCCCGTTGCGCCTACTGTACCTGTTGGTCCTATCGGCCCTTTTGTAGTATCCTGTGGACCAGTTGGCCCGGTTACTCCATTAGTACCATTGCTACCGGTTGGCCCTGTTGCACCATTTGTTCCTGCTGTGCCTGTTGGTCCGGTTACTCCATTAGTACCGTTAGTACCATTAACACCGGTTGGCCCTGTCGGTCCTGCTACAGAACTTGCTGCACCAGTTGGCCCGGTTGCACCATTACTGCCGTTAGTACCATTAGCGCCCGTTGGTCCTGTAGGCCCCGGCACACTGCTGGCAGATCCTGTCGGACCAGTTGGACCGGTAGGACTGCTGGGTGAACTGGCTGCATATTGTGCATATAATGCATAAGGAACTGATACCAGTTGAGTGGTACCCATAGGATTACCATTAACATCAACTTCTAAAAAAAAGAGTCCGCTGGCCCAGCTAATAGCATTGAACGTTCCAAATGTTACAGTACCGGAACCTATGGTTGTTGTAAATAAACCAAATGCATTTGTTTTTAAACTTTGTGTTTCTGAATAAACAGTAGCACCACTTGCACTTGTTTGGTGAATTATAAAAGTTATGCCGAGCAAAGAATCAGCCAATGGTGCGCCGGCAGAGGAGCGAGCTATTGCCTGGTAATTTATTAATTGCGGAGCCTGTGCTGTTGCGAATAAGGATGCAACTATAAACGATAGAACCAGTGTAATTCTTTTCATGCCAAATGGAGTATAGATAATGGTACACAAAGATATATGAATATTTGAAAAAAGCAAGGGCTCAACCTAATCTCATCGGGTAAGATGATTTCTCAGGGAAAAGGATATTTTTGCCGAGATTAATCTGTAGTGAAAAAAAATAAGTCTATCCCCCTGGTAATTGCCATAGCAATAATTTATTGCTGTGTGCCGCATACTGCCTATTCAGCTACAAGCAAGGCCAAAATAGATTCCCTGCAAAAGCTATTACATACTGCGAAGCAAGATACGGGCAGGGTAAGTATTATGAATAGGTTGGCACGCTTGTATAATAGCGCATACGAATTTGCTAAGTCCGATTCTTTATGTAACGCCGCACTAACATTGGCCGATACGCTACATTTTAAGCCGGGTATGGCATTTGCATATAATACGCTGGGTATCTCGAGCCTCGACCGTGGGGCATATGCTAAAGCGCTTGACTACTGTTTTAAAGCACTTGCCATATACGAGCAGATAAATGATAAATCGGGGCTTTCGGTATTGTACAACACCTTTGGAATTATATATGACAGTGAAGGCGATTATACTAAATCACTCGAGTATCACAATAAAGCGCTTACCATAAGGCAGCAAATAAATGATAAGAATGGCATTAGCATATCGCTGAATAATATAGCATGTGTATATGGCGAAAAAGGTGACTTAAGTAAGGTTATAGAATACTTTACAAAGGCGCTGAATATGTTTACAGAATTGAATGATAAATATGGAATGGGCACCACGCATAATAACCTGGGTAGCGTATATGGTGATATGAATGAGTACCAAAAAGCGAAAGATGAATATGCCCAGGCGCTAAAACTTGAAAATGAAGTAGGGGATTTGGGCGGTGCAGCACGTGTGTATAATAACCTGGGCGATATAGCTATTAAGCAAAAGCAATATAAGGAAGCGCGTGACTATGAACTTAAAGCGCTTGCCATTGCTAAACAAATTAGTTCGCTCGATGTGCAAAGGGAAGTTGAAGAGCCATTAAGTAAAGCATACGAATTACTTGGTGATGGAGCCAAGGCGCTGGAACATTACAAAGCATATATAGCAGTCCGCGATAGCCTTTCAAATAAAGAGAATACAAGAAAAAGCGTACAGGCTGAAATGTCGTTTGAGTTTGAAAAGAAGCAGGCTGCTACTAAAGCAGAGCAGGATAAAAAAGACCTGCTGCAAAAAGAACAGGCTCGTAAGCAGCAAATGGTTATTTACTTTATTAGTGGAATATTATTGCTGGTAGTGGGCTTTGCTTTTTTTGCTTATCGCAGTTACAGGCAGAAGCAAAGAGCGAATAAAGAACTGGATAGCCGGAACCAGAAGCTGGAATCGGCTTACCATATAATAGAAGAGAAGAACCGTGAAATAACCGATAGTATTAATTATGCCCGCCGCATACAGCAAGCTATATTGCCATCGGTAGAGGCTATACGCAATGTGTTCCCTGAAAGTTTTGTGCTGTTTAAACCCAAGGACATCGTTAGCGGAGATTTTTATTTCTTTGCGGCACCAGTGAATGCGGGCAAAGAGAAAAGCGTTTTTTTGGCTGCTGCCGACTGTACCGGACATGGAGTGCCGGGCGCGTTTATGAGTATGATAGGTTCTGAAAAATTGCGTGATGCTGTACAGCAATATTCTAATACAGGACAGATTCTGAATATGCTGAATAAGGGAATTAAAACATCATTGCATCAATCAGCCGATCAGGAATCAACGCGTGATGGTATGGATATTGCTTTGTGCGCCATTACATCGTCAACCGAAGCAGGGGGCAGGGCCATGAAAGTGCAATTCTCGGGTGCTTACAGGCCTATGTATATTATACGAAATGGTGTTTCTGAAATGGAAGAGATAAAAGCTACCAAGCGTGCCATTGGCGGATTTACCGAAGTAGAGAATGACTTTTTGGTAAACGAATTGCAACTAAAACAAGGCGACATATTTTACATTTTCTCCGATGGCTATGCCGACCAGTTTGGGGGAGAAGATGGAAAGAAACTTACTACACGTAAATTTAAAGAGCTTTTACTTTCTATGAAAGATAAGCCTATGGCTGAACAGGAAAAAATGTTAGCAGTATTTCTTGAAAGCTGGAAAGGTGTTCGTGAGCAACTGGACGACGTTCTCGTTATCGGCGTGAAAGTATAGTGAGTAGTTGGTAGAGGTTAGTGATTAGCCGGTAATTCTGTTCTCCACTAATAACTAATCACTTATAACTAAATGCGTATTCCCATTACGCATATATCATCTAACTGGTCAAGGCTGCCTTTCCACTTGTTAAAGCGCTCTTCCAGTATTTCCTTTTGTACATCCATTGGTTTTTGGTGTATCTCTAGTAGTAATGCACGGAAATTATTTACCATGAATTTCTTACCCCTTGGTCCACCGAATTGTGATGCATAACCGTCTGAGAAGATATAGAGGCAGTCACCTTTTTGAAGCTTAACAGTATGGTTGGTATAGCTCTTTTCTTCGTCGTTATATGAATAACCTATAAGTACCTTGTCGGCTTTTATTTCCTGAATGTTGTGGTTTCGCGCCAGGTATAGCGGGTTCATAGCGCCTGCGTATTGAAGTTCCATTTTCTTTTTATCAAGTACGCAAAGTGCAATGTCCATACCATCCTTAGCTGCCGACGCCTGATCAACCTGGTGTAATGTTTTTCTAACTCCTGCGCTTAATGTATCAAGCACCTTTGCAGGTTGTACTTCTTCCATCGATTCGGTTATTTCCTTTAACAGGTTGTAACCTACCAGCGACATGAATGCACCCGGTACACCGTGGCCGGTGCAATCTACTGCTGAGAACAGAACCTTTTCGTCTTTTTCAGTAACCCAGTAAAAGTCACCGCTAACAATATCTTTTGGCTTATACAATACAAACGATTCAGGTAATAGCTTTTTCATCAGGCTTTCCGGCGGGAGTATAGATTCCTGAATTCTTTTTGCATAACGAATACTATCGGTAACGTGCTTGTAAAGTATTTCAAGCTCTCCGTTCTTTACTTCGATCTCCTGCTTCTGGCGAACAACTTCTTCTGTTCTTTCAATAACCTTTCGTTCGAGTACCTGCTCATTTTCATAAAGGTCTGTTCTCATCTTTATCAATGCTTGCCCTAAGGTATCGTCTCCGCTTAAAGGTTCATATAGTGATGTGAAATTTCCACGTCCCACTTCATTAGCGAACTCCGTAGTCCGGTTAAGCCCCTCTACCAGGTTATTCATGGCAGCCGACATTTCTCCAATTTCGTCAGCACTTTCATGAGTCTTGCTTGTAGGTAACACACCACGTGCCATGGAAAGAAGCATATCTTTAAGTTGCTTTACCGGTTTTACAATACTGCGTACGGTAAAGAACCCAATTATAATACCGCCAATAAGGAGGGTAGTACCCAATAAACGTACAATACGGTCGAGCAGGCTGAATGAATCTAACATTTGTGATGTTACCTGCGAAGCGTCGCCTTGTTCAATACTTATCAATCCTTCCAGCTTATCAATAATAGCCCTGGCATCCTGTGTTATCATACCGTCATTATCTACACTCGGGCGGATGAAAAAGACAACGGAGGCATCTTCATAACTGGCTAGCGAATTCAGCTGTTTCATTATTATTTTATCGTGACTGAATAGGGAATCTATCCGTATGAAAATACTATCAAGTGATTTACTGGTGGTATTATTGGCCCATTTAACTTCGTATGATTTCAGAGAGTCCTTTAATTTTGGATAGTCTGTTTTAATAAGCTTCCTTAGTGCCTTTTTACTATCATCATCATCAGTACTCTGAATTTCAACCCAGCTTGTAATTAACATTTGAGACTTTACCATCATAAGGTGTAAGTCCTTAAGCAAGGCAACTGAAGGTGTATATATGGTAGTAACCTGATTGGTTTTCTTCCGGCTGTCTTTAAGAATAATATTGGTAAATACGAATGCAATAATGGTCAATACAATGAGCACACCGAAGCCTGTACCTATTTTTCTTCCTATGCTAAACCGGAATCTCATCGTTATATTGCTGGGTAAGGGATAGTGCTACAAAAGTAGCATTATTTGCATGGAGAATTACCCTGGTGGCTTTCTATCAGTTGCAGCTTTTGCTGAAACTCTTCAAACTTCTGGGTATCGTGTAGCAAATAGTAAATTCCTTCTAATCCCTTCAATGCATCTTTTTTGCAGTTGTCAAGGTCATATGTTTTTAGCATATATGGCAAGGACATTTTCATAAGGTTAACCGATGAGTCTTGTGCAGCATTCAATTTCATAATATCCGCATCGTAGTCCATACGGTTTATAATATTGGTGGCTTTGTTGTAATAAAGTATGGCAAGGTTAAAGTTGGCGCTTACCTGGTTCGGGTCAATTGCCAATACCATGTTATATGCCCTCTTGGCTGAGTCTAAATACATATTCTCTTTACCGGGGCTGGCATGGAAATAGAGGTAAGAATATACATCACCCAGTTTCAGGTAGAACATTACATCGCTACTATTGAAATTAGTAGTTGGGGCAACCTTTTTCATTATTTCCTTATACCTTGCATAGTCGTGTATACTTAGCGTATAATGCAGAGAATCCATACCCGAAGCAGCATCGTTATAGTATGTTACAGCAAGGTATTTGGCGGTTTTTTTACAATCCTCAATATTGGTCTTGGTTACTGAATCAAGTTTAATTGACAAGAACAAGGAGATAATTGAAGTATCACGTAACGGAGATAACTTGTTGTCTTTCTCGTATTTCTTGTAAAGTTCCTTATAAATAAAGCCCTTAATGTACCATGCCTGCGCATCTTTACGGGTAGTACTATCAGTCATGGCCTTAAACAAAAATAAACGGGCACTGTCCATACTGTTGCGATTTGCGCAGTCATACGCTGCCACAAGGTTCACGTTCTGGGCGC
>DATHOD010000219.1:0-9874 GCA_035485295.1 Bacteroidia bacterium | reverse complement strand
AACGGGCACTGGGAAAACATCATCCCGGGTGTGAGCTACTCAAGCCAAGAGTGAAGATAATGCCCAGTACTATTGAAGCAAGAATTACAAGAACTATAATGCCGAAAACCTTTATAGCAAACCGTTTAAGAAAAGTTTCTTCAGCTTTATTTTGTAGGTTTTCTTGTAATGTGTCCATGGTAGATGAGTTTACTCTTTTAAAGATACGAATTAATTGGATGCTATTCCATAGTACCCATTAAGTTTTTCTTATGTTCTTTTCTACTTAACGCAGTAAGCGCGAGCCTCTTGGCTCGTGTTTTGTATTAATGGCATTTTGCTGTTGCCTTATGTTCATCAAGATGATGCAATAATGTTAAGTCACGAGCGAGGACGCTCGCGCCTACGGGGGGGCTGTATGCCCTCACTTAGAAATCAAATCATTAAGTTGTTCTATTTGTTCAGAATTTGACATACTATGTTTTTGAAATTCACTGTAAATTAAAGTCTTTGTTTGCGCATCATATATTTCTATGTCAGAGTTCGGATTATATCCTATAAAACAATATTTAGATGGATTGGCCTTTATTAAAGATAAAAGCTCAGATGGTTCTACATACTGATATTGGTATTTATACCCTTTCATTGATTTTTCCTTGAACAAGAATTTTCCCCATGCAGCATCCAGTAACAGCACTTTATCTTTCAATATTTTCACATTTTTATTTATCTCATTTTTTACCACCGGGTAAGGTTCTGCGTTAATTGATTTAAAATTAGATAGCTTATCAATTTTTTGCGTAATAATAATACTCAACTCATCGTTTAATGCTTTAATTTCATAGCCTAGGCCATTTTCTTCTGAAATATAAGTTTGATTATTTGCACCCAGCCAATATGAATAAACAAAAAGGCAGCGTCCTAAAGCATGTTGTTTCTTTTTGCCGCCGTGAAACATTGTAAGTTCTGAAATGCGTTTGTTTTTTAATGGTGAGCCTATGGTGAATTTATCATCAAACCCTGTAGATGGCGCTAAAAAATTATTGTTTTCATCTGCCATCAAAGCATCAGCATCCTTCAATGTAACAATTTTATAAGGTGTAACCTTCCAGAATTGCTTAACTGCCGACGAAAGGCTGTCGTCGAAAATAGGGTCACCTGTCAATAGAACATATAATGTGCCTCCATTTTGCAGATTTTTAAGTTCATCTGAATTGTACCCATAAAATATTTGAGAAGGGTACTCTGTAGTTATATTCCTGTTTTGCGCATATAGAACAGAAGTACAAATAATTGCGGCAAGAAACGTTGTAATATATTTCATTATTTGTTTTTTATATGTTAACGAAAGTATACATAATACTTTCAGTAATAAAGTCATAATTAGCCGATTGCGGTAATAATTGAGTATTTAACAGGTCTCGTTGAGCAGTTTTCGAAATACGGTACTTAGTAATAGCTGATTAGAGAAGGCAGTTACTATAGCTCCCGCTAGTTTGTAACTCGTGGGAATATACTAAAGCAGTTTAAAACTGCAATTATTTCCACTCACAAGACGCACTCTTGCGAGAGTAGGGTAGAATATTATAAGCTGAGCTTATACTTTACTTTCCCACGAAGAGCATCTTCGCGGGTACGGGGGAGTTATCTATCAGTACCGTTATGTGTTTCCATTGCTTGAACACCAATTCCTTTACTATTAAGCAACATATATTTTGTGGAATAATTTGTGTTCTTGTAATCCATTTCAGGTATTAGATAATAGAAAAAATCAACGTGATGTTTATCTTTATAAAAATCTTCATAGTAAACAACGCCATAAACGAAAAGTTTTTTTGTTTCTCTGAAAAAATCTTTTGCCGAAACGTATTTTATAGGCTTTACGCGAATTTCCTGATGGACTCCAGAAGAGCCAATACATCCCATGTTATGAATTGGCAATTTGTCAATATTCTCTATTTCACTAGTATCAGAATTACTTTCGCATCTCACCCTTACATCATATGCTGGTGTTTTGCCTGTATTTAATATATTAAGTACGATTATATCTATCCCGGTATCACCAGCATCGGTAAAGCCAACCGAGATTTCAGGATATACTGGAGCATCAACCGAGATAAAGGCTCTATTTTGAAGCTTCCCTGAGTCTTCAATACTGCGATAAGACAAATATGTAAATAATGCAATAATTCCAGTAAATATCGTCATGAATTGAATTTTATCTTGCCACTTCAAATTCTTAAGCTTTTCCCAAATGAAAGCACGTGATATTTTTTGTTTGTTGTTATGAATTGGATGGGTCATTTTTTTTGATTTTAAAGAATTAAAATTTTATAGCTTAAAATTACAGTTTTGTTAGAATGTAGTATTTTAATTTCCTTGGTAATTTGAATAATTGTAAGTAATATAATATTACATATATTAAATATTATTCGTATTTTTGCAATGTGAATAGGAGTAAGTGGTAAGGAATAAGGAGTAAGTAATAAACCCCTTTTCTTTACTCATAATTCTTAATTCATAACTCATAATTAAAATACCTCCCCTGTACTATGTGTTAAATAACATAGTATGCCACAAAAGAAACCGCGCAAGCCATTTTCTCAGCAAGAGATAAGCAATAGCCAAGTAGAGAAAGGCGAGGAATTAGCAAGTAAGTCAAGGAAAGAAGAAATGCTTAAGGCCTTAATAAGGTCATTAGGTATAGTTGCCTATGCCTGTGAAGAAACAGGTATTGCCAGGCAAACGCATTATAACTGGCTAAAATCAGATTTAAAGTATAAAGCAGCCGTTGACCTTATTGGTGAGGTTACCCTTGATTATGTAGAAGCAAGGTTATTCAAATACATAAAAGATAATGACCTGAGGGCTATTATGTTCATCCTGCGCACACGGGGCAGGGCAAGGGGTTATTCATTATTCAAAGAGAATCTTGGGCAAACAACCAAAGAAGTAAACATTGTTGTACAGGATGAAGAAATGGCGGAAATACTAAGATTGAACAGGGATAATCCATGAAAATGGACACAAAACATGCAACCGGTGTCCAATTATGTCCAATTAAAAATGAACTGTAACAAAAAACTATATAAAGTAAACTGCCTTGGTAAGCGCTATGTAGTGCATCAGGGCGGTACGGGTTCGGGTAAAACCTTTTCTGTATTGCAATACCTTTCGCACTATGCTGCCTTGCACCAGGGTAAAATCATCTCTGTAGTTGCCGAAACCCTGCCTCACCTTAAGCGTGGAGCTATGCGAGACTTTAAACGCATTTTGCAAATGAGTGGCTGGAGCACATGGGTACAGGAGAACAAAACCGATCACCGTTTTCATGTTGGCAGTTCGGTAGTGGAGTTCTTTCCTGCCGATAGCGAAGCCAAGCTGCGTGGTGCAAGGCGCGATATCTTATTTATTAACGAATGTAACAATATAGACTATGAATCATTCCAGCAGCTGGACGTACGCACACGTTGCCGTACAATACTCGACTTCAATCCCGTGTGTCGTTTTTGGGTACACGACAAACTATTACCCGAACTACATGAAGCGGACCATTTGTTTATTAAGTCCACCTATGCCGACAATGTCTACCTCACACCGGAAGAAAAGCAAAACATAGAACGCCGCCGCAACAACACCAATTGGTGGAAGGTATACGGAGAAGGAGAGATAGGAATGCAGGAGGGGCTGATATTTCAGAACTGGTGTATTACGTCATTGCGAGGAGCAAGCGACGAAGCAATCTCAGTATTAAAACTGGGACTGCCACGTCCCACTGAAGCGGGACTCGCAGTGACGGGCGTTATGAATGAAGATTCCCCTGAAACTAATCACTCATCACTTATAACTTATCACTCCCAGCAAATGCCAGGGCATTTGCTGGGGTATGGCATAGATTTCGGCTTCACCCATTCGCCAACGGCTATAGTGCAGGTAAATGAATACAACGGAGAGTTGTATGTACATGAATTGTTTTACAGGAGTGGTGCGCAGAACGAAGAATTGTTTGCATTTGCACAAAAGTACATTAAACTAAATGCACTTGCAATTGCCGATAGCGCTGAACCCAAGACAGTAGATTATTTATACCGCAAAGGCTGGACAGGCCTGAAAGCTGCATTGAAAGGAGAGGATAGTGTAGAGTTTGGAATTAATCTGTTGCTGGAACGCAAAATAAACGTAACACCGGAAAGTGTAAACCTTATTAAAGAGTTGCGCCAGTATATGTGGGACACAAATAAAGATGGTGCCATTATCCGCCGCCCTATAAAAGACTTCGACCACGCTATTGATGCACTTAGGTATATATATAGTTACCCAAGAAAAAAGCAAATGCTGTTTTCCTAAATTGTGTTAAATAAAATAATAAAAACAAGTTTGCGTTAATCAGACAATCCAATACTTATACATTTGCAAAAAAACAATCCACTGTATGAAAAAGAAACACTTAGTGAGTGTTGCACTGTTCTGCCTGGGAATAGTAGCAGCCAAAGCGCAATTTCAGGACATTTATGATTTTAAAACAACCAAGGGTGTAAACCCGTATGGGTCGTTGACATATTATAACGGTTTATTTTATGGCACAACGGCTGCGGGGGGCGCTAACGACTCAGGTTGTGTGTTTTCTATAAAGCCCGATGGCAGCAAGTATAAAGTGCTGTATAGTTTTAATGGTGCCGACGGTGGCGCTCCCTTAGGTGATGTAACTATATCGGGTAAAACCATGTATGGAATGACCAATTCCGGCGGGCTATATCACTATGGTAATATATTCTCAGTGGATACCAATGGAAGTAATTTTCATGATATGCATGACTTTGATAATACCGACGGCGCATATCCTGAAGGCGATCTAACCCTTGCCGGTAATGTACTTTATGGAATGACGTCGGAAGGTGGCACTAATGGCATTGGTACCATATTTTCAATTCATACAAGCGGAACTTTGTTTAACAGCCTTTATAGTTTTAACTCTGCTACAGGTGTAAACCCGGCAGCCGGATTTGTATTGGCCGGCAAAACATTATATGGAACTGCGGTAAGCGGCGGTGCGAATAGTTATGGTGATTTATTTAGTATCGATACGAATGGTAACGGCTTTAGAGATATGTACGATTTTGGTACTAACGGCAATTATCCTGAAGCTAGCTTATTGATGGCAGGGGGTAAGTTTTACGGAACTACAACCGAAGGGGCTGCTAATACCTATGGCAATGTGTTTGCTATAGATACCAATGGCGCTAACTATAAGGACTTGTATGATTTTACAACAGGAGCATATCCCTTTGGCGCGTTTATAATTTCCGGCAAAACACTATATGCTTTAACTACCGGCGGTGGAGCAAATGATAGCGGGTATATATATTCTATAGATACCAACGGTGCATCGTATAAAGATCTATATGATTTTAACGGCCCGAATGGTGTATCGCCATATGGTGCATTAACCCTGTTGGGAGATACCCTATATGGTATGGCTGCATACGGAGGGCTTAACGAACAAGGCCTTATATTTGGGTATGATACCATGGCTACTGCCGGAATTAATGAGCTGGCTGCAAATACTGCAAGTGTAAAGGTGTTCCCGAACCCTAGTAATGGGGTATTCACCATTCAGTCGTCAGTGAACAGTCGTCAGTTGTCAATAGAAATTTATAATGTACTGGGTGAAAAGGTATATCAGCAATCTGACATTCAGAACGCAACTTTCAGCATTGATATAAGTGGCCAATCTGCAGGTGTTTATCTTTATAGGATAACAACTGATAAGGGTACCCTTGTTTCAAGCGGCAAGCTGAATATTCAATAGAAAGTAAAGAAGACTATCCGGCCTCGTGCCGGATTAGTTTTGCCTATATTGTTAATATAATATTACATATGATAAATAAAATAAGTAAATTTGCAAGGGTAATACGTATAGAAAAGCAAATGCTTTTTTTGTAATTACGAATTATAAGTTATGAGTTATGAATTGAAATACCAAGCTACAACGTCATTGCGAGGAGTGAGCGACGAAGCAATCTCAGTATTTGTTTTGAAAACTGAGACTGCCACGCCCATCAAAGCTTGGGCTCGCAGTGACGGACCTATCTATTATAGTCTATCAACTAAAAGCCCCGACTTCTTTGCAGAAATCAGGGCTTAAAGCTATTATATAACCACTGTCATGAAAACAATACAAATGTAAAATAAAATATGAAACAGGAAAAGATCAGAACCAGTTTTTTCAAACGCTTGCTGCAACAGACTGGCAGGGCGTTTACTACCAAAGGAGCCAGCATAAGTTATGCCTATGTGCAGGAGGGTGCCATTTATAATATAGGCGACGACCCCCGCTCATATATCCGCGATGGATACCGTAAAAACCCGAACGTGTATGCGGTAATAGAAATGATTGCCCGCACCGCTGCCAAAGCACACTACAAGCTGTTCGATGTTACTAATCCGAGTAACAAGATAGAGGTAATGCAACACCCTATACTGGACTTGCTCCATAGGCCCAATCCTTACCAGGGCAGGGCTGAGTTTATTGAGAATGTGTTTGGCTACAAGCTATTGACAGGTGAATGCTTTATACCCAAAATTCGTGTACAGATGGGCAGCAATAAGGGTAGGGTAATACAACTGATAACAGTACCTCCGCAGTTTGTGAGTATATCGTTGGATAGCTCTACAGGCTTACCCAATAGCTTTAACTATGTGAATGGTCGCTATAGGGAGCAGATTTTACCCGATGACCTGATATTTACCAAGTACTGGAATCCGGATGGAACAGTAAGGGGAGTATCGCCATTGGCAGCGGCACGCAAGGTAGTGGCACAAAGCAACGATGCCTACGAAGCCAGTATGAAGCTCATCAAGAACCTTGGCCCTACAGGTATTTTAACCATTACCGATGAAAATGTGCAGTACGACCAAACCCAGTTAGATGCCCTGCAGAAGAAGTACGAAGAGAAATATGGTGGCCCTGCTAACTATGGTAAGATTCTCATAACCGGTGGTAAAATGAACTGGATAACCACAGGAGCAAAAGCCGAGGATCTTGGCCTATGGGAAGGGCAGAAGATGAGCATGCGCGACATTTGTAATGTATATGGTGTTAGCAGTCAATTGCTCAACGATCCAGATAACAAGACCTACAGCAATATGCAGGAGGCACGTAAATCGCTTATCACCAATTGTGTATTACCCGAACTGCACCTCTTTATTGATTCACTTAACCGTAACCTTGTCCCTGAATTTGAAAAGCTGGATGGACACCGTTACTGCCTGGAAATAGACAAGCAACACTTTGAAGAGATACGTGAAGACGAGGAAAGCAAAGTAAACCTATTAGCACAAGCCTGGTGGATGACACTCAATGAAAAGCGTAAAGCAATGGGATTAGGTGAAGTTACCGTACCGGAAGGGGAGCAGATGTTTATACCGAATAACCTAACGGGAGTGTCTTCTAATTATTTGAAAACGAATAGGTTATAGGATGTAAATATGAGAAACGATAAAAGAATATCTTTGCCTAAGGAAACTTGTGGAGAAATGATTACTAAGCTAAAACTTAAGAACTTCTTAAGCTATAAAGAAGTAACAATAAACTTTAAGGAGTTTAATGTGATTGTTGGAGCTAATGCTAGTGGGAAGACAAATCTTTCCAAAGCTTTAATTACTTTAAGGAGTTTAATTCTTGGAGGATTTAACTCTCTTGAGGATTTTGATGCATTTATGGAAGGACACTTTCATAGAAACTCTCCTGATAGTGAACCAATGATTTTTGAAATTGAGGTTGAGAATCCTACATCTATTGAATTGCGGGATAAACGGAAAATTCAATTCACAAAGCACATTTATTTATTGCAACTTGAGTATTCTAAAGGAGTTACAAAGGAGCATTATTACGCATTTGAGAAAGGAAGTAAAACCCCGTATAATATACTGGTAAGAACTGAAAGTGAAGTTAAGTTTTCACATAATTACAATCCTGAGAAGCCATTAGATGAGGTAATTGAATCAAATTTATTAAGTCAAGTAAAATTCCATCCATTAGTTGGAAAGTCCGTTTCGCCATTTTTAATGATGATGACACAAGCCTTTTGTAATCATTTATATTTTTACTCACTTTCTCCTACAACCATAATCAATCCATCAATAAGCAGAAATCAAAAGGTTGTAAGTATTAATGGGTCTAATTTGGCAGGAGTATTACAGTACTATAAGGAACATAACCCCGTTGTTGTGGATTCTATAAATGAAATACTTAAGAGGAATATCCCAAATTTTGTTTCTGTTGGAACAAAAGCGCTAGGAGCTAATAATAGTTATCTGTTTTATGTTGAAGAAGCGGACAGTAAACAATATATGTTGAATGAATTGTCTGATGGTACAGATGTTTATATTGCGATGGTTACTGCAATGGTTGCTTCGCAATACCTAGATATACCAGAGCATTTTAGAGGTATAATGATTATTGAGGAACCTGAAAGAAACTTACATCCTCAATTAATGGAAGAGTTAATGGACTTGGCTAAATCTTTAACTGATAAGTTCCAAATCATTACTACTACTCATTCTTCTGATATTGTTGCTCACTTACTTCCTGAGGATTTAATACTTCTTGATAAATCTGTGCATGGAACCAGAGCAAAAAGAGTTAGTGAATCTAAAGAACTTGACAAATACCTGGATGAGTTTAGCTTGGATCAAATATGGTTAAATAATGACCTTAAAGGGGGCACAATAGATGGCTAATTTGGTTCAGTTATATGTAGAAGGCAAATCGGATAAGGTTTTCTTCGAAGGAGCTAAGTTTAAGGAATTCGCCACAAAACTTGGCTATGTTGTACGTGTTAAGAACTTAAAAACTCGAGGAAATGTTCTTACAAATTGTGAGAAGTATCTCAAATTAAGTGGTAAGAATACATATGCAAGCCTTCTTGTTTATGATAAAGATCAAGAAGATTTGGATATATCTCCAGTAGAAAAGATTATTAAAAAGTATGATAAAACATTTCAGTGTGTTGCTATTCAAGAATTAGAAGCTTGGTTTTTGGCTGACCATGAAGAGTTAAAAAAGATAAGTAGGGATACTACTTTACATACCGATACTCAATGCATTGCAAAACCAAAAGAGCATTTAAGAAAAATATTTAGTAAAGCAGGTAAAGGTCATAAGACTGAAAATGGTTTAGCTGAACACTTCGCAAATAAGATTGATCTTCTTAATGCTAGGGCTCATAATAAGAGTCTTGATAAATTTCTAAGACTGTTCGAAGGTAAGTTCATAGAGAAAGGCAGATAGCCTTTTACTATTTTACATCATCGGCTTGCTATTCTTCTTCTTTCTTCCTGCAACCTTAAAATCGCTTTGGTAGCGCTTCTTGGTCTGGAATGTGGCAATCTGTTTATCCATAGCATTCTCCGATGCCTTTATATCACTGGCAGATGATTTGCTGTATTGGTCATTGCGGTGAGTGCCTTCGCTGCCAAATGGGCATTTGCTTTGTGCTAACATGGTATTAGCCGATGCTGTGATGATGAGAGCGACCAGTATGAGTTTCATGGTGTGTATAATTAAAAATTAGTAATTAGTAATTAGAAATTGTCAACCATCACTTGCTATTAATAAATATAACGCCAAGAAACACGTAATATTGTGCTTTAGAATTATGAACTTTAGTAACTAAATATTATGCCAAATAAACTGCAAATACACCCGCTTGAAACACTGAACGCTTTTGCCAAGAACACCATTCTGGAAGTGCTGGATATAAAAGTCACTGCTGTAGGCGAAGACTTTATTGAAGCCACTATGCCGGTAGATAAAAAGGTACACCAAGTATACGGAATACTGCATGGTGGGGCATCGGTTGTATTAGCAGAGACATTGGGCAGCATGGGCGCT
>DATHOD010000218.1:0-4037 GCA_035485295.1 Bacteroidia bacterium | reverse complement strand
TGCCGCTGCCTTTGTGATTTACCACTGCGGCATACATACGGGTTGAACTGGTTGGGTCAAGCGCCATCCATATAACAGGGTGGCCAAAATTGAACATGGCATTAAATGTTTTACCCGTATCGGTTGAATACATAAGCGCTCCATTACCTCCGTCAATAATAGCATCGGTAAGGCGGGTACTCTGGTACATATCGTGTATGCTCGATGTCCCTGCATACAGAACTCCGTTAGTCGGGTTCTTTAAAAACTTATACGTAGTATTCAGGTTCAAACCGCTGCAATCGAAGCCCCAGGTGTTGCCACCGTCTTTACTGCGGACTGCATTCACATCGGTATATCCGCCAAATACATGTACCGAATCGTACCACTGCAAATCCCATGTAGTGGTCATTTCAATACCATTGCTTGGGTAATACAATCCCTTAGGTGTAGATGCATTAAGCGGGTTAAGATTTGCCGGTGGAACATATAAAGCACTCCATGTTTTGCCACCATCGGTGGTTTTATGAATAAAGCCTTCATCGGTTTCTACAACAGTAAGACTATCGGTCATGCATGCATTCAGGCCAAATACATAACCCGGCCATCCCCAGCCAAAGTCACCACCTTGTCCGCAATAGCCTGTTTTAATGTTCTTATTACCCGATGTATTGAATACGTATGTCCATGCTGCTCCGCCATCTCCGGTTTTGAGCACCATAGGTTCGCCAATACTGGTTTCGCCACCCAGGTAGCAATCGTTAATATTGTTGGCAGCCATAGTCACGAACATAGGCCAATCGCCTGAAATAATACCGGTTTCCTTTATGGCCCATGTACCCGGATAATTCATAGAATAGGTATTAGCATAGTCGCTTGCATTTTCGCCTGTTACTGCACCCGGATAAACATTGCCCGGTGTTTGTGTTACACAAAAGAAACGTGTGGTAGCTCCTGCCTTTGCTCCCGCAAACGACACTATATCCTCTCCGGCAACTGCATCAACAAGCGTACCCCATGATGTACCGCCGTTGGTAGATATAATTAAACCTGCCTGTGTGCAGATGTAAATATTATTTCCATCAAAAAAGGTTCCGGCTATATATGCTCCATTGCCGGTACCATCAGTATAAAATGCAGAACCAAAAGTAGTACCACCATTATTAGAGAAATAAAAGTTGCTATAATCAGATACTATTACCTGGTTGCTGTTTTGCGGATTGGCAATAGTGAAGTATGCGCCATTACCTCCGGTAGGGTCGGTAGTGGGAGCCCAGTTGACACCTGCATTAGTGCTTTTAACGGGTATGTTCACTTCGTTTACCGGATCATAACCCAGACAGTAGCGTATGTTATTATTGTTGGTGAACTGTACCATTGCATACACACCGCCATAAAGCTGTGTAAAGCTTACCACATTCCACGATGCGCCACCATTGGTTGAGTGGTACATATCGGTCATATCGGTACTGGAATAAATTTCGCTAGAGTTGGCAGGATTAATACTGGGTGAATACTGCGCACCGCCACCACCTATGCCATGGGCATTGAAGGTTGAAGGTTGAGCGAACGAAAGTGAAAAAGTAAAAGTGAAAAGTGAAAAGGTTAAGATTGAAAGAGTAGTTTTTTTCATAGGGGGATGAATTTGCTTTTACCAAAGCTAAGAAAATAATTATGAGACAAGAACTATGAGCTATGAATTAAAAATCCCCCTCCGTTGGAGGGGCTAAGGGGTGGGTATTCTTAAATAACAATAGAAGATTAAATTTGCCCTATGAAACATAAACCACTTATACTACTAGCATTTCTACTTCTCTTATCTGTTTATTCATTTGGGCAAACCTTTAATTGGAATGATAAGGGGTTTAAACCAAATACGGCTAGGCGACTTGTTATTTGGTATGGATTGGACAGAGCAAAGCTAAGGAGCGATCCATCTAATCACTGCACATTGGACACTTTAGTTATGTTTCTGAAAAAGAACCCACAATTAAAAGTTGAAATAGATAATCATCAGGATGCATTATACCCTTCCTATCATGCAAGCTTGACACAGGCACGTGCGCAATGTGTAGTTGATACGCTCATTAAGCTCGGTATTGATTCCGCCAGATTAATAGCTAAAGGATGGGGTGCTACACAACAGATTATTTCGCAAAGTGTAATTGATAAAATGAAAAGGAAATCAGAGAAAGATTCTGCTTATGCCATTAACCGTAGAACAGAAGTACGGATTATCTCAACTTGCTATGGCCACGAAACCTTTAATTGGACAGACAGTGTGTTTTATATTGGAAGCAAAAGAATATTCCGAGTAATGTATGGGATAGAAAGACCTATATTAACTCCTGAAAGTCTTGATACTCTTAATATAGTTGTACAATTCTTAAAGAAGCACCCTGATTTGAAAGTAGAAATCGCATCACATACCGACCAGCAAGGGAGCCTGGCACATAATAAAACCCTATCACAAGCCCGATCACAATCCATTGTCAACTATATCATCTCCCAAGGTATTGATTCGGCAAGAGTAATTCCAAAAGGGTACGCATGGGATGAGCCAATAATTCCTATGTACCAAATAAGTAATATGAAAACCAAGCAGGAAAAAGATTCTGCTTATGCGATTAACCGTAGGACCGAGGTTAGGATTATTGGAAAGCTTCCTTAATTAAAAATTACGAATTAGGAATTACGAATGAAAAGAGGTAAGTATTTAAAATTAACATGGAAGTTGATTTTCATAATACTGATCATTCTTGCATGTTTAATACTCGTGCTTGATATAGGTTGGAATTACAATGACCATACCGTGCTCATACCTTAGCACCAGGTTATTCAATCCCTAATTTTTAATTCGTAATTCTTAATTGACTGGACTCCCTTTTTCATCAAACCTTTTGATAACGGCAGGCTGGCCGGTGGTATAGGTAATCTGGGTTTTTAGTTTGCCATTTTCATAATACTCTTTCTCTACCCCGCTGGCAATTCCATCTGTTTTAGGTATTTCCCAATGGATTTTGCCGCTTTCGTAATATTCTTTATAAACGCCATTCTCTTTATCGTTTCCATAGGTAGTTTCCGTTTTTAACTTGCCATCTTCATAATAGGTTTTGCCTAAACCATTGCGTTTACCGGCTGTGTATGGCACTTCAACAGACGTTTTACCATCTTCATAATAGCCTTTCACGATACCTGTAAGCACATTATTCTTATATAAGTTTTCGCGCTCAACCTTACCATTTTCATAATACTCCTTTCGCATGCCATTTATCTTTCCGTGCATATATGGTGTCTGGGTTTTTATCTTACCATCTTCATAATATGCTTGTAACATACCGTCAACACTATCATTTACATATTTTGCCTCCCACATTGTTTTGCCATTCTCGTAATATTCCCTTGCTGTACCATTCAACTTATCATTAGCAATAGTGGCTTCACGTGCCAACTTACCACTATGGTAATACCACCTCATTATCCCCACCGGCTTACCATGCACATATTCAGTAAGCCTGTAATATTGTGAACTGGAATCCTTAGTAACATTATCACTGGTGAAGCCTTCAATATCCATGTACTCCAACCATTTGCCTTCCTTCAGGCTGTCTTTCACAAGATTCTTAGCTTCGGACTTATTAGTAAATCCACTGTTCTGCTGTGCAGAACATAGTGATAAGTGATAAGTGATGAGTGATAAGATGAGGATTACTTTACGCATATATTATGACGATTAAGAAGAAAACAAACTTAAGAAAAACCCATAAGAGTTTCCCAATTTAAAATTCATAATTCAAAATTACTATTTCACCTCGTTTCCTTTCTCATCGTAATTCCTTATTGTCCCCTGCTTGCCGCTTGCATACATTATCTCGGTTCTAACTTTTCCGTCCTGGTAATAATATTTCACCAGCCCATCAAGGTGGTTATCGGTAAACGGAGATTCACTCCCTAGCTGTCCATTTTCATAATACTTTTTCAATAAGCCATTAAGCTTACCCTCTAAATAGGGTATCTCACTCTGCAAATGCCCCGATTTATAAAACATTTTAGCAACG
>DATHOD010000217.1:0-42624 GCA_035485295.1 Bacteroidia bacterium | reverse complement strand
CGTGAGGGATTAGAATGGAATAGATTCTTCACTTCGTTTAGAATGACAAAAAAGCGTGAGCCCCGTCTGTTTTTCCGGGCAGGGATAATAGCGGATAGCCCGGAGTGCAACGAGGACTTGCAGCGAATAGCCCGGCCCCTTGCGCAGCTTGGGGACCCGCCAAAGAATTGGAATAAGCCCTTCGACAGGCTCAGGGTGACAAAAAGGAGATTGCCACGCTCCGCTCGCAATGACGAAAAGCCCTCAAACGGAGGGGATTTGTACTACTTATTCCTTACCCCTTATTCCTTACAACTGATGACTGTTGACTTACGACTATTTTATTACATTTGCACCCCTAAAAACTTAAAACCTAATAGGTATGTCCACGAAAAAAATAGCAGAGCTCTTAGGCAAAGACGCTGAGCGTTTATTATCGCACAAAAGCACAACCATAACCAAGGACCAGATTCATGCTCCGGGGCCCGATTTTATAGACCGCTGCTTTGCTCCATCGAACCGTAACGTACAGGTTTTAAAGAGCTTACAAAGCATTTATGGCCATGGCCGCCTTGCCAATACAGGTTATGTATCTATACTGCCGGTTGACCAGGGTATTGAACACTCTGCAGGGGCATCTTTTGCACCTAACCCTATTTATTTCGATTCGGAAAATATTGTAAAGCTGGCTATTGAAGGTGGCTGTAATGCAGTTGCTTCTACATACGGTGTGCTTGCATCGGTATCTCGCAAATATGCTCACAAAATACCTTTTATAGTAAAGATAAACCACAGCGAAATGCTTACCTACCCTAACAAGTTCGACCAGGTAATGTATGGTACGGTTGAAAGTGCTTGGGAAATGGGCGCTGCTGCCGTGGGCGCAACTATTTATTTTGGTTCGAACGAGGCTAGCCGCCAGTTGGTTGAAGTAAGCGAAGCTTTTGAACTGGCTCACCAATTGGGTATGGGTACTATATTATGGTGCTACCTTAGAAACAACGGATTTAAAAAAGATGGTGTTGACTACCACGCTGCTGCCGACCTTACCGGACAAGCTAACCACCTTGGCGTAACCATACAAGCTGATATTATAAAGCAAAAACTGCCTACCAATAACGGTGGTTATACTGCCATTGGTTTTGGTAAAACAAGCCCGCTTGTTTATTCAAAACTTACTTCAGACAACCCTATTGACCTTTGCCGCTACCAGGTAGCTAATTGCTATATGGGCAGAATTGGCCTTATTAACTCGGGTGGTGAATCGAAGGGTGCATCGGACCTTGCAGAAGCTGTTACAACTGCCGTTATTAATAAACGTGCAGGCGGACAGGGACTGATATCGGGAAGAAAAGCATTCCAGAAGCCTATGAAAGAGGGCATCGAGCTCTTGAACACAATACAGGACGTATACCTGTCGAAAGAAATTGACCTTGCCTAAAGATAAAGAAACAGAAAACCTTGTTACTAACATGAACAGTAATTGGTTTAAGCGTATAAAGGAAGGTATTACAACCTCTACCCGGGAAAAGAAAGAGACCCCTGAGGGATTGTGGTATAAATGCCCTTCGTGCAAAAACATTATTCCTTCGGAAGAACATTTGGCCAATATGCTGGTGTGCCCTAAGTGCGAATACCACGAAAAAATTGGTTCTGAAGACTATTTCCATATTTTGTTTGACGATAAGTACACCGAAATTGCAGGCGACTTAATGCCGACTGACCCTTTAGGATTTACCGATACCAAGCCTTATAAAGATAGACTGAAAGCATCGCAGGAAAAGACGCATTTGAAAGATGCATTACGTGCTGCAGAAGGGAAAATGAATAAAGCTAAAGTGGTGGTAGCCTGCATGGACTTTACCTTTATTGGTGGTTCAATGGGTTCGGTAGTTGGGGAAAAAATTGCCCGTGCCGTTGACCATTGCCTGGAATATAAATTGCCTTTGATAATTATTTCGAAGTCTGGCGGTGCACGTATGATGGAAGCTGCCTTCTCGCTTATGCAGATGGCTAAGACATCGGCCAAGCTTACTCTTTTAGCAGATGCTAAACTTCCGTATATATCACTCCTCACCGACCCTACCACAGGTGGCGTTACTGCTTCCTTTGCTATGCTGGGCGATTTGAATATATCGGAACCGGGGGCATTAATTGGCTTTGCCGGACCAAGGGTTGTAAAAGAAACTATCCGTAAAGATCTCCCTAAAGGTTTCCAAACTGCTGAGTTCCTATTAGAACATGGCTTTTTAGATGCTATTGTTCACCGCAGAGATTTAAAAACAAAGATAAGTATGCTTTTTGAGGCCTTGCAAGCCAACACTGAAGCTAAGGCTACAAAGGCTAAATCTTAGAGAAAATAGTTAGCCACATCGGAAAGGCTATCAGTTTAAAGATGCGACCATTGTCAACCATTTCGGGCCTGTTAAATAGCTTATCGTAGTCCTTCAATATCTTCCTGGTATCCATGTATTCGGCTACCAATGGGTTTTCAAAAATGTGGCGAACATCATCCTTAATATCGGCTATCCACGCGCCATTTGGGGTAGCGTAGCCTTTCTTGTCCTTTCGGTCAAGTATCTGCTGGGGAACAATACCACGCATGGCTTCCCGCAACAATGGCTTCAGGGTATCGTCCTTTATCTTGTACTTAGAAGGAATAGAGAACACGTACTCGATCAGGTTCACATCATCTGAAAACGGTGTCCTCGATTCTACTGAATGCCACATAGAGCAACGGTCTTCACACTTCAGGTAACTCTTTAACAATGCATTATAGAAATCCTTGTAAAGCCCTTCATTCAATGATTCAGCAGTATCTGACTCCTTCTCTATCAGGTGTGAATGGGAATATAAGAAGTCCTTGTTCAGGTATTTCAACTCAGGGTGGATAGATAGCCTTGCCTGCATGTGCTGCTTATGCGGCAATCCAAACAGGTACTGCTTTAATATCAACTGCTTGAAATACAACTTAACTGAAGACTGCTTTTTGATTTTGTTAGATGCCTTTAAGAATGCCGGAAGTCCGTTAGAACGAAGAATATCCTGAAGATAATTGAAGTAGTACTTTTCATAACCGGCGAAGAGTTCATCTCCACCTTGCCCGTCAAGTACCACTTTAATATTGCTCTTCTTTATCAATTCCATAACTCTGTATTGAGCATAAGTGCTGGTACTCCAGATGGGTATATCCTGACAATAAATAAGGTCGTGCAAGTCTTTTACTAATTCCTTAGATGTAGGCTGAACAAGATGTGCATTAGAATGAACAGAATCAGAAACGATCTTTGCCCATTTGGTTTCGTCAATCCCTTTGTCGATGAATGATGCTGTAAAGGTGCTGATGTTCTTATGGCCTGTCTTGCTCATTAAGCTAACTATAGTAGAACTGTCGATCCCACCACTAAGACAAGAACCCACTTCTACATCAGCCCGCATTCTCAACCTGACAGAATCTGTTACCAAGGCTTTAACCTTTTCAACAGTGGCATCATTATCAAATTGCGGATTATCATATTCTGCAGAAAAGTTCAAAGTATAGTATTTCCATTTCTTTAACTCTCCTGTTTGTAGGTCAAGACTAAGGGAATGAGAAGGAAACAATTCAAGAATACCTGAAAACATTCCTTCTTCTTCACGTTCTGTTGAAGAGAACAGCCAATAATCGAATATAGCTTCATTATTGGGTTTGAACTGTACAAGTGAACTTGAAAGCAAGGCTTTCTGTTCCGATGCAAATGCAAATACAGAACTATTTTGAACATAGTAAAATGGCTTTACTCCAAACCTATCACGACTTGCAAACAACTGGTTCCTGGCTTTATCATAAATTACAAATGCCCACATTCCATTGAACCTCTTTACACAATCACTCCCCCATTCTTTATAGGCATTAAGTATTACTTCGGTATCTGATGAGGTATGAAATTTATGACCGAGCTTAATTAGCTCTTGCTTTAATTCAACATAGTTATATATCTCACCATTATGCGTTATCCAAAGGCTCTTATCGATATTACACATGGGCTGGTGACCCGTAGGCTGAATATCAATTATACTTAAACGCCTGTGTGCAAAAATCGCATCAGGACTAGCAATTTTATCAAGTGATGAAATAGGTTTATGCAGTATCGATGATTCTACAATTTGCATTGGGGTGTCTATACCAAATGCAGGTATCTCCTGACCATCTTTTAATATCAGATATCCTTCTCCATCAGGACCACGATGCCTTATAGTACTATTCATTTTCTGAATAGCAGAAACCACATCTGTTGAACCTCCAAATTTTATTATGCCAGCAATTCCGCACATACTAATTCCTATTCAATACTTTATTGTACACACTCAAAAACTGATTAGCAATAACATCGCTATTAACCTTAACTACTACAGATGCTCTGATATCCGATGGATTATACTTATCCCTTTTCCTAATCAATTCCTCCATGGCAATACTTAATTGTTTTTCGTTGTGCGAATCAACTAAAATACCATTCGAAGAATTAATATATTTAGGTATGTCTCCTACCCTTGTACCAATTACAGGCACACCGCAACATAATGTTTCAAGCATAACACAAGGTAGATTTTCATAATTACTAAACAATATAAAAGCATCGGCATTCTGAAAAATAGCAGTTAACTCAGATCCTGTTTTTTGACCAACAAGGTCTACACAGTTATCCAGTTTTAATGATTTCGCCAGCTCCATCAATTTCCCTTTTGCTTCTCCTTCACCTATTATTGTCAATCTGGCTTTAGGTTCATTTTGGTATACCTGAGCAAATACTCTTACAATCCCAGATACATTTTTCTGATCGTCATCAAGTGATGAAACGTGAATAAAATTGAAGTTGTCATTTTTGCTTCTGGTTTCAGGAAGATTAAATAACCTTGTGTCTACCACATTAGATATAACATGATAATCATTTTTTAATCCAACTTCGCGCATCCTGTTCTTTAAACTGTATGACACTGTAACAACCGCGGATGCATTCTTTATTGTTTTCCTTGTAAAGTATTTCATTACTGCACCTTTATACCTGCCATCTTCCGGAAAGTAACCTGTCCAGTGTTCTGTAACAATATAAGGAACATTCCATATCTTTTTTAAATATGTTGCTATCATACCCGCAGGAAATACCACATTCAAATTCACAATATCAGGAACACCTTTCTTTTCTTTATAAAACAATGCAGCCTTTTTATATGCTTTGATATAAGCCCTGAACTTCAGAAATTGTGATATTACGGGAATGCCATTTGCTATTTTTCTGTATCCAACTCTAATCGTATAAATATCCTCTTCTATATTTTCTTCAATCGAAGGTGAATCGGTTGCATAGGCATAAATAACTGCCACGTCACACAATTCAGCTACGGCCAAAGCGTGGCGTTTTACAAAAATCCCCAACAGTGGCCGAATTTTATTAGGATACCATGAAGAAATAAACAATACCTGAAGCCGATTTCCGTTCATTATTACAAATTATGCCATTCAGCTATAACGCAGTTTAGTAAGATTTTGTACAATTTTAATGATTACTTTGCAAAGCTTAACAGAGTATACGTAAAAATACCCGATGTATGCAGTTTTTATATAAGTTTCTGAGCAATTTCTTCAAAGATGAAGAGGATAGGAAGAAGCTTGTTAAGATTATTATACCATCTTTTGCAATACAATCTACCGCAGTATTATTGGGCTTAGTAACCAATTTTGTACTTGCCCGTAGTTTAGGAGCAAGTAATTATGGTGTCTTTACATTTGCTTTTTCATTCATTTTCCCCTTTGTAAGCTTTGCATCGTTTGGTGTAAGCGTTTTAGTGGTTAGAGAAACCCCTGGGTTTATCGCAAAAGGCCATCATAGAATGGTAAAAGGGCTTCATAAATGGTCATTACTGATTGCACTTTCAGTATCTATAACTCTTGCAATAATTGCAATTGCAGCTGTTTATTACCTGCCTTTACATCTTGGTATTTATAAGGGTCCAATTCTTATCTCTGCTGCATTTATCCCTCTATTTGGCCTTATGAATTATTACTGCTCATCTTTAAGAGGTTTGCATAAAATAATACTATCACAAATATCTGATAACATTATCCGACCTGGAGTTCTGGTACTCATCATTTTGTTTTTATATTTCTATTTAGGTAACCTAGATGTTTATACTGCCATTTATGCGAATATTATTGCGTTTACTTTAGGGCTGGCCTATGCAGTTTACGCCTTTTATAAGTCAACAAACTTAAAGGGTACTACCCCCGAATATGATGCAAGGAAATGGTGGATTGCATTAGGTTCACTAACCTTGTTCAATGGGATATTAAGCCTGGATTCACGCCTTGACCTTATAATGCTGGGATATATAAAAGACTCCACCGAGGTAGGAGCATTCAACATAGCACACAAAATAGCAATGACCTTATTTTTCTTTTTATCGGTAATGAATACTATAATAGCCCCGTATATATCACGATTACACACAACGAACGACAAAGCCCGCTTGCAGGAAATACTCACCAAAACAGTAAGATGGGTTATGTTTTTTTCATTACCCTGCGCTATACTTATCATATCCTTCAGCAAATGGATAATGCTATATTTTGGCAAAGATTTTGAACAGGGCCAAACTGCACTAATAATACTTTGTGTTTCACAGATTTTCAGTATTTCATGTGGCCCGGTGGGAGTAGTTTCTATAATGACAGGACATGAGAGATACAATACAATCGCTACGCTTATAGGTATATGTTTCACTGTATTACTTAACTTTCTCTTAACACCTCATTTAGGGCTTACAGGCTCAGCAATTGCTGCATCTGCAAGTATATTATCATGGAATATCTATATGACTATCATGGTAAAAAAGAAGGTAGGCGTTTATGCATGGGTTTATAAGATAAACTAACTTTACGGGCATGAAAAAAATATTAGTTACAGGTGGAGCAGGGTATATTGGATCACATACCATACTGGAAATACTTGAGAAACATACTGGAGAAGTAATATCGGCCGATAATTACTCTAATTCTTCCGCTGATACCTACACACGCATTAAAGAAATAACCGGAAAACAAATAATTCATTATGATATTGATTTGTGTGATGCCAAGGCTACCCACAAATTATTCGAAGAGCATAAAGATATTCACGGAATAATACATTTTGCTGCGTATAAGTCAGTGCCTGAATCAGTAGAAAAGCCCCTGCTCTATTACCATAATAATATTGAGTCATTGGTAAATGTATTAATCTGTGCAAGAGATTTTAATGTACCCAATTTCATTTTCTCTTCATCCTGTTCTGTATATGGTGGTATAGCCCAATTACCGGTTAGTGAGAGTACCCCAATGGGGAAAGTCAATTCTCCTTATGGTTATACTAAACAAGTGGGAGAAGAATTATTGAAGGATTTTGCAAATACAAATACTAAAACAAAAATTGTAGCACTGCGCTATTTTAATCCCGTTGGGGCTCATCCTTCAGGTAAAATAGGTGAAGCGCCTTCACAGCGGCCTAATAACCTTGTACCTATGATTACCAAAACCGCTATTGGTAAGTATAAGGAGATGATGGTTTATGGCAACGATTATGATACTCGTGATGGCACCTGCATTCGCGACTATGTGCACGTATGTGATATAGCCAATGCACATACAAGTGCTTTAACATATTTAGATTCATCAAAGAATGCCCCGGCATTTTCAGTATTTAACCTGGGAGCCGGTAAGGGTGTAAGTGTAATGGAAATAATAAAAGCCTTTGAAGAAATAAGTGCACAAAAACTGAATTATGTAATAGCCGCGAGAAGGGCAGGTGATATTCCTGCTATTTATTCCGATAGTACTTTAGCAAAGAAACTATTAGGATGGGAGGCTAAATACTTGCTTGAAGATATGATGTCTTCTGCCTGGAAGTGGGAACTACACCTAAAGAATAGCTAACGGCTATTCAAAAACTCAATGAATTTTGCTACTGCCTTGGCTCTATGGCTAAGTGAGTTTTTCTCTTCAAGGCTCATTTGTGCAAATGAAACCATTTGCCCGTCAGGTATAAAAATCGCATCATAACCAAACCCATTCTCTCCGGCCGTTTTTTGCTGCGCAATAAAACCCTTTACAGCACCTTCAAACAAGTATGGCTTACCACCTATTATAGCGGCAATAACCGTTTTAAACGTTGCTGCCCTACTCCTTTTATCGCGCATTTCAATTAATACCTTTTCAATATTCTTTGCGGCACTTTTGCCCTCACCTGCATACCTGGCTGAATAAACCCCTGGCCTTCCACCTAAGGCATCTATTTCAAGCCCAGTATCATCAGCAAAACAATCTGACTTTAATTTTTCATAAACAAACATTGCCTTTTGCATGGCATTGGCTGCTAAGGTATCAGCTGTTTCGGGTATATCTTCGGTAATGCCGGCATCTTTCAATGCTACTAATTTTATAGAAACGGGTAGTAAAGGAGATATTTCGCCTACCTTATGTTGATTATGGGTAGCGAAAATAAGCTGCATAAATTATTGCTGCTTAAAACCAATTAGTATTACGGCACAACCGGAACCCGAATTGGTAGTGGGGTTCAACTGGGCTGTAATAATACAATCTATCGTTGATTTTACCTGAAAATCCCAGTAAGGGGCATTCTGGTAATTGGTATTGGTAAAAATAAGATTACGTTGTGAATCGTAAATTGAAAACACCA
Source organism: Bacteroidia bacterium (assembly GCA_035485295.1). Taxonomy (GTDB): domain Bacteria; phylum Bacteroidota; class Bacteroidia; order JABEUT01; family JABEUT01; genus JABEUT01. Next base: position 33,934 of record DATHOD010000217.1, on the reverse strand, counting down.
GGTTGCCATCTGTCATACCACTGCAGGCTGCAAGGCGATAAATAGTCCCCCCGTAAAAGGTAGTATGGAACTCTGCAGTTTCGTCAGAGTTAACAAGCAAAGCACGGTACTGCTGACCATCAGAAATAAAAGAAGGGTCTAAATTCCTTTTTGCGCAAGTTGCTGCTATAGTATCACACTGAGCAGATGCCGTACTATACATAAACCCAAAAAGGAGAGCAAGAATTGGTATAAGCTTTTTCATAACTATTATCCGGTAATTTGGTTACGTATAGCCTGAACCTTGTCAGATATCTCTTTTAACTGCTCAGGAGATATCTTTACGTTACTTGTGCTATTGATACTGGTAGTTTTAGTTTTTACGTCTACAGTAGGAGGTATATAATTGTAGACAAATTCAACATTATCGAAAAGTCCGGAAAGATCAGATAAACTCTTTGCTAATTCGCTGAATTCAGGTTTACTTGCATAAGGTTGCAACATCTTAACCAAATTCTGAAGCGATATTTTTTGTTCTGCTATACGAGACATCACATCCTTTTGGCCATTTTGCATATTAGCTTCAATAGCAAAATGCAACGACTCCACCCAGCCACCTATAAGTACAAGTGAACTTACATCGTTCTGGCGATTATCTTTAAAGTATGCATCACTCCTTCTAAATGCTTCCGAAACCATAGCTAATAATGAGTCTTGTTTACCCATATTCTGTTGGAAACGTTTTATAAGGCCTGCATCAAAAACATTGGCAACACCTACATCAGTGGCAAGCTTTTCAACTGAAGCAAGGTATGAAAGGGCATCCTGGGTTTGATCGTATAATGAAATATACCCAAGGTCAGCACCATAAATTCCAAGGTTAAGGGCTTTTTTATACTTAGTATCGTATTTGCTATAATTAGCTGAATTGTTAAGGATTGCCTTATTATAAGAATAGCCACTCTTTTTTATAAGAAGCGCTGTTTGTATAGGTGATGGTATACTGAATATCTGGTTATTTATCCTTAACAAGGTGGAATTGGTACTATCTACCTTAGGAGTATTATTTTGAACCGCCTGGTTAGCCTGCTTTGAATTATTGCAACCCATTACTAACATGGTTGCAACTACAAAACTACCCGTCACTTTCAGCATATTTAATTGTTTCATTCTCAGTAAATCTTTCATTTACATAAATATAAGCCAAAAGTAATATTTTTTTATTGACTTATACCGCATTCCCTATAAAAATGCAAAAGGCTCCGAAAATCGGAGCCCTTTGCTGTATCGTAAAAACTGTTGAGCTTACTGCACTATCATTTTCTGAGTTATGCTTTGGCTACCAACATTCACACGGTAGAAATAAAGGCCGGAACTGAATCCGTTACCATTTATTGTCATTACGTGCATACCCGGTGCCATTTTCTGAGACTCCAAACTCCATACTTTCTGACCAACCATGTTAAACACATCAACAGAAACCATACCGTCCTTAACCAGATTAAGATTAAAGCTTGTTAGTTTATTGAATGGATTAGGGTAGTTAGGAGACACTGAGAAGTTATTATCAGCAGAAATTGTAGGGATACCTTGTGGCTGAAAATCATTATCGGTATACATAATAGCATTGCTATACCAATACTCTATTGGCTCATTTCCGTCCTCACTAGTAGCCGGAGGAATAACCATTACTGACGGAATAGTATATGTTGCAGGCGAAGAACCTGTAACAATAGGATAATCAGAAGCCATAAGATAAAAGTTCTCTCCAGTAAGTGTAAATTGAGTTACCGGAGTTACATAATTATCAGTTACATCCATACCCTGACCAAAAATGTCCGGTTGCTCAATACTGTCTTCACCAGAAACAACGTCATTCAACCATGAGCAGAATACTTTACTTCCATCGGTTGTTCTGGTAGCTTGTATACGTGCACCAAAAGCTACACTGCTGGTTGAAGTTGACCACCATTGACCGCTAACATTCGCAACATCAGCAGGGTCGTCAACTGTAGCAATATAACGACTTGTCCATGTACCTGTTGGGGTAGTTGTTACATCGTATATATAGTTAAAATAGGTATAATAACCTAAGTATGCTGATGAATCTGGGTTCGCAATGGTAGAACCTTGAATTGCACCAAAAATGTGCAGGTTATTGTTCTTATCAACTACCAGGTCATAACTATGGTTATCACCTTGTGCACCACCAAATAGCCTCCAAAGTGGCTTCTTAAGGTTTGCGCTATCAGCACTAGCATGAATTGAATCAGTAAGAATAGGTTCGTTAGTAAAATCATGTGGCTTCATCATTGTCCATGTAGTACCACCATTTTGTGTAATATATACAATAGGCTGGTAACTAACAAAGTTTAAATTTTTACCTGAAACAAAATCTGTAGAATCCAGGTTACCGAATATTACAACATAACCGGTTTGGCCATCTTGAGACCATGCGGTACCCGGTTCGCCTAATTCCTGTCCAATAGTATCGTAAGGCATGTCTAATGCATTATCGTCATCTGGCATAAGGTGTGGCCATATTGCCTGGTGTTTCCAGTCGTACTGTTGAGTAGCGTGGTTAAATGTACCAGTAGTTAAACAAGCACCATGCCACCTGGCATATGCACCTGCGGCTGTAAGTGTTACTCCATTTCCAATACAATGAATAACGCTATCGTCACCAATGCTCATATAATCTGTAGCAAGGTCAATTATATCACCTGGTTTAGTATTAGTAGCAAATCCCTCAACCATGTTAGTACTGTCTAACCTTGAACTACCAAAAGCAATAGAATCTGCATTTTCATATATATCTTCTGTTGTAGCCTGACTCAACCAAGGACCAGTATATGCCCAAATAGCTTTCTTAACATTTGTATTACCTGTAGGGTTATAAACTAAACCGTTAGGGTAGCGGGTATCCTGATTAGCATATACTAAAAAAGAACTATCCCAATTAGCACCGGCATTAGTTGAATACGAAAGTTCGTAAGCACCTGAACCATCTGTAGCAAACTTTGTAAAATCGGCACGGTGGGTATAGAATATAGCACCTAAAGCCGTATTATATGTAACCTGTGTACACTCAGCGTTCCGTATAGAATTCACATTGTATGAGCCGCCTATAGGCGAGTATGTAGTAGCTTGCGAGTTATGGCTCGCCTTTCTTTCATTGCTTTTAGCCCTGGTAACCTGGTTAACAAATGAGGTTGGAGGAAGGCTAGGTTTATCATTAGCAAGACGGTGAACCAATTTGGTAAAAATTACCGGCTTGGTAGCAACCGATTTGCGGGAAACCTGTACGGTTGATGATTGACTGCTCTGTGCTCCTGCAAAAGCCCACAATCCTGTCGCAACTAGAATTAATAATCTTTTCTTCATGACGAATTAAGGTTTGTTTTTATTTATTATTCAATTAAAACTGATAGGCACTTTATGGTAATTACACCAAGGCGACCATCTTATGAAAGCAAATCTATTAAACTTTTTTAAAAAAGTAACATTATTTTAACAAATGTTGCACAAAGCGCAGCAGATCCTTCTTATACACAGGGTGCTCATTGCCAATAATTTCTACTGCAAGGGCACCCACACAATTGCCTATAAAAGAAGCAATTTCCGGATCTGTATGCAGAAAGGCACAAAGGGTAGTTACTGACAATACTGCGTCTCCAGCGCCTACGGAATCCTTTACGGAACGTGCAAATGCCGGAACGTGGTAAAATTTACTTTTCTCATACCACAATGAACCTTCCTGCCCCAGGGTAATTTGAATTTGCCCTGCCTTACTTATTTGTTTAAGCTTTTTTACAAGCTCTTCAATATTGCCGTAATTATCGCCAAATGGCAAACGAAGTTCTTTCTCATCAATTGAAATATAATCGACTTTATGGTATTTGGTAATGTAGTTGTACCCATAATTGTTACTATTGGTTTGTGCATTTACAGCTACATACTTGCCTGAAGATTCAATACATGTAATAATATTAGGTGTAATGAAGCCATGCCCAAAATCTGTAACGAGTACAATGTCATATTTTGGCATTTCCTTTTTCAAGTATGAAATCACTTCATCCTCAACCTTGGCAGGTATATGGTGGTCGTTCATGAAAGTAACTTCAAAAAGCTTAATATTCAGGTACTTATCCAAATACCTTCTTTTTGTATTGGTTGGCCCATCTTCACGTACGAAATATTTCACATCAACACCTTGTGACAGCTTCTTCTTAATTACCTTGTCCTGAAGATTTTCTTTTCCAAGGCAAGTAATCATTTTAACTTCTCCGGCGAATTGTTCAAGATGATTTGCGACTGCTAATACTCCTCCGGCAAATACCTCAGAACGCATAAATACGCTTGATATAGTTGGGGATTTTGAAGACTTGCCCAATGGAGTACAGAAATGGTATTCATCTATAATTGTATCACCTATCACCAATACCTTTAAATCTTTCATCTTCTCTATTTCCTTCAAAATAGAGTCGCCATTACTTTTTCTTTTCAGTCGATGAATAAAATCCTGCACTTTAGGATTATGTGGACTAAAATGGCTATTGATCAAGTTTGAAGATGAGAACACAATTTCTTCGGTAAAAAACAATTTACCTCCTACAGATTTCACAGCACTTTCCTCAGCAAGAATACCTTTGGTAACATCCTTTTCCCGTTCCTTATAATCTTGCCCTTTTACATAATAATCAGGCTTTAGAAGCTTAATTGGCTCAACAGCTGTTGGCCAGCGGTTAAGCGCAACATAATCTACTGCCTCCATGGCAGCAATCGATTCCATGCGCAATTGCTCGGAAAAAACAGGCCGGCCCGGGCCTTTATTCACATACCTATCAGGTGTAATTGTAACCACTACTCTATCTGCCTTACCTTTTGCTGCCTGAAAATGCTTTATGTGGCCTGGGTGCAATAAATCAAAACAACCATGGCATTGAGCAATGGTTTTACCCTGCTTTTTAAGCTTCTTACATTCTATCGCAAGTTCATCCAGTGTTACTATTTTGTTTCTAGCCATAATTTTTATTTGCCAAGATATTTAAACCAGTCTTTAGTAGCTTCAGCAATACTTGTTGGCTCCCATAAAGGGGCCTCTCTCCAATAATCAATATTATCTAGCATTATTCTTACGCCTTCTTCAAAACTCACAAGGGGTTTCCAGCCTATCTTCTTACTTATTTTAGCTGTATCAGCAAAAGTACAATCAGGCTCTCCGGGGCGTTTAGGCACATATACTATGTCACCTCCCAGCAAATTAACCAGTTTATTTATGCTGTATGTATTTCCGCTTCCAACATTCATAATTTCTCCCGCACAATCATTATTATTCGATGTCACAACACACGCATTTACAACATCAGTTACAAATGTAAAGTCGCGGGTTTGCTTACCATCACCTACAACTGTAAATGGTTTATTATTTAGCTTTTGAGCCAGGAAAACACCAAACACTGCGCCATACGTACCTGAAGTACGTGCCCTTGGACCATATACATTAAAGAAACGCAGAGCAGTAACATTTAACCCGTATACCCTGTGCCAATGCATACAATATTCCTCACCAACATACTTCGTTAATGCATATGGATATTGTGGGCTTATAGCTTCTGTTTCAGGAGTTGGATATTTACGGGGTATTCCATAACAAGATGAAGATGCTGCATATATTACGCGCTGAACATTATTGTGGCGGCAGGCCTCAAGAACATTTATAGTGCCATCAACATTTGAACGATGATATGCAATAGGGCGTTCTATAGAAGGAACTATATCGGCCAATGCTGCTAAATGATAAACACGGGTTACGCCTTTAAAAAGTGGCGCAATTTTATCATAGTCGGCAATGTCTGCATGATGAAAATCAATTTTAGGATTACCCTTATGCTGTTCAATATTTTTAAGATTACCACTACTAAGGTTATCAATAATAGTTACCTCATGTCCACCCTGAACAAGTCTATCAACTAAATGGCTTGCTATAAAACCACATCCGCCTGTAACTAATGTCTTCATTACTTAAAAATTCATGCAAAGTTAAAAAGATATCAAAACAAGGTATTTTAACGCCTTGGCTCTATAAGAGAGTTATAAAACTTCAATAACCTTGGGGTATGTTCCTTTAATGATAATTTCTCACGACCAATTAATACCGACTTCACCTGTTCCACATAAGGGGTTCTATTTATCAGCTTTCGTATATCGGCAAAATCTTCCTTTTTAAGTACTGTAATCCCAAGCCCGTACCTTTTAACAATCCATTCCTGATATTCAATATCGGCAGTTACCAATATTGGTATACCTGCCTCAGCATAGTTAAATAATTTAAGGGTGGTTGAGTATTTTAGTTTTAATTCAGACTGCCCTGAATTCACTATAAAGAATGGCATCATACCATAATGGTATTTCGACAATTCTTTATTCAAATCAGCCTGCGAAACTGATTGATGAAAGTGAAAATTGGAGTTATTCTTTGCAATTTTTTCATATTCCTCATAATCGGCCTTAATAACCGAAGGGCTAGGATATATATGAAAATGTATTTTCTGGTCGGTAAGGTAATCAATAAGCCAATGAAACTGCACATGCCCGTAATGAACCTTATCTCGGTGCGAACCCATAACCCCGCCTGCATATACAAAATGCAATTCTCCTGGTGGGAAAGACTTAGGTGTAGATATAAAACAATCATTGTCGGTATATAAGGGGAAAAATAATCTTTGCTTTTTCTCCTTTATTCCCCACAACCTGGCACCTTCCCTGGGTTCAAGACTATGGGCAATAATACCATCAGATGAACGAAGGCATTCTTTCTCATATGGCAATTCTTCTTTCAACCATCTTCTTTCAGATGTTACTCCATAATATAATGCAAAAACGTCTTGGTAATCTATTATGAATGGGACACCCGAATGATATTTTTTCAGGTATTGCATAGCTATGTAAGGGAATTTACTTTTAGGTGCAAACCCATGCATTATGTAAGGCCGTGGCAAAAAAAACACAATTCTTCTCAAATGCCATTTATTCCTGAATAATACGGTAATATTTATTTCGGGTGTAGTGAACTTTTCATAATATCCTCTTTTGTGACAAACAAGCACCGAAGTAATTTTCTCAACCCTGTCGGTCCATTTAGCTATGCGTGGTATACGTGGTGGAAGAAATTCCCCTACATACACTATAACCTTAAGCGATAGATCTATATTCCCAAACCTGTAAGGTACCTTAAGAAACCACGCAATAGCATCGAAAGCTGAGGTTATACTTTCATACGTAAACCATTTCAGTTTATTTGCAAAAACAATGAGTGAAGATATTTTTTTCATGAAACAAAAATTACCCTAAGTGCTTTTAGTACAGCCCTTTTGTGAAAGCACCAGCAAAAGTAATTAAATCATTAAAACTATGGAAGGCGGCTTTTGCAAGCAATTAAGCCTATTTCATCTTTTGCCTGATCTTCCTCAATGATCCTCCTGACAAAGCATCAATATCTTCAGCTATTTGCCTTAAGCCTGCTTTAAATGACCTTTGGCGCGATTCAATAATTCTCGGGTCGTTCTTCCTCCATATTCTCACAATTCCATGAACGTCTTCTGGATCTATTGTATAGGGAGAGAATTCGAGCGTAAACCCGTTTCTAGAAAGATATTTGTCAATATTAAGCTTGGTTGCAGGTTGCCATTTAGTTGCATGATCACGTATATACAGCATTCCACCCGGTTTAAGAATACGGTGAAACTGAGTGAGCATCGTTTCAACCAGGGTGGTATTCAGTTCTTGTAGTACCTGCACACATATAACCATATCAAAATAACCATCAGGCAAAAGATCGTACCTCCATGTAGGTATATGATAAATTCCTTTCTTATTAGAATCAAATGAAAAAATTTCCGGGTTATCCATATAGTCATACAGCTTAACTCCTAAATGACTATAGTACAGGTGTTGAAGGCAATATGAATTGGGAATAGCATCCATGCCCACATAAGTCATATCATCGGAAGAAGTTGCCCAAAGATTAGCCTGACGGCCACAGCCCGCGCCAAAGTCTAACACTGTTTTAATCTTTTGTCTTTCCGGTACAGGGTAGAATTGAGGGTAAATAAAATCGTGCGCATTATTTATTCCACTGGAGGCTGCATAATTAGGAAATTCAAACTTTAAGCCCAATTCATTAATGATTCGCTTATCTGTTTCAAATGATTTATTAATTAATGGGCCAGTTAGAGAGTCCGGTAAATAGGTTGTAAAATTCACATCAAACCAGCCCATCCATTTCACCAAGTCCTGCGGCCCATTGTAGCTGTAAAAATCCTCTGGTTTACCTTCTTTGTACTTAACACCACGTTTCTTTCTCTTTACCTGGTAATCCCATGTAACCATCCATGATTTTATGTATTTCTGCTTATCCTTTTCATACATGGCTCGAAATTTCACCTCAAGGTCTTCCATAAAATATCTTATTTGTTTAAAACAACTCTTTTATACGAACATATATATAGTGTACGCTACAAATATATTAAACACTCACAAATGTATACTGGTTTGTTCCAGGGTGAAGTGTCATTGCTTATAGAAGCCGGAATTCAATACCGTAAAACTGCCGACATCATATTTTGCTTTCTTCTTGATTTATGTTTTAAATATGTTTAGTGGCTTACAAAGGCTGCTAAATACTGATAATAAAACATATTCTATATTTGCTAAGCATTTTCAACGACTTCTCGCAATATTATTAAACACAAACTTCAGCATATGTTTCTTGAAGCCTTAAAAAAAGAATTATTAAAGAACGGTTCAAATTATTATACAGATAATTACGATCATTATACTTTCGGTGTTAAAAAGCCGCTGAAAAAGAGCTTCATTAATCAGTTAAAGAGAGTATTTTTCAGCAAACCATTTCTGTGGGTTATTTTATCCAATAATTTTCTTTATCGAAACTTCTTCCTTGGTTTTCTCTTTAAATATACTAAATACATAAAACCACTTGAGTTTTTTTACGATAACCTGAACTCGGAGGAATCAAAGAACTTATTAATACAGCTTACTGCTTTCAGGCTATTAGGGTATGTTAAAGTACGGCTGCCCTTAAGTACCCCGCAATACTGGGAAGGTATAAAAGAAATGGAAAATATAGCCAATACGAATGAATCAGTTGAGGTACGCTCCTTTCCTTGGAAGTTGTACCTGCACGATGTAGATTATACAGGCTATCCTATTAAAGTATACCTTAATTCAAAGGCAGCTTATACAACTTTTATAGTTAAGCAATACTTTAAAACTATTAATAATATTGATTTAGGGCCACACAAAGACGATGTAGTACTTGATTTGGGCGGATGTTATGGCGACACGGCATTACAATTCGGGTATGTGGCAGGTAATAAAGGCAAGGTTTATACATTTGAATTTATTCCGGGTAATTTAGAGGTTATGAAAAAGAACCTGTCTCTGAACCCTGCCATTAAAGACATGGTTGAAATAGTTGAACACCCTTTATGGACTACATCGGGAGAAAAAATTTATTATAAAGATGCAGGAGCCGGTAGCCGTGTAAGCTTTCAACAATTCGAGGGAAGTGACGGCGACATTACAACAATTTCGGTAGATGATTTTGTAGCTAAATACAATATCAATAAACTCGATTTAATTAAGGCTGATATTGAAGGAGCAGAGCCCTATGTATTGAAAGGCGCTATAAACTCTCTAAAAAGATTTACCCCGCGGCTGGCAATTACAATATACCACAGCATGGGCGATTTTACGGGCATTATTAAACAAATTGCTGACCTGAACCTGGGGTATAAATTCTATTTAGGGCACTATACTATTTATGCCAGCGAAACTGTTCTTTACGCAGTAAAAGAATAAGGCGATTCATTTAGATAAGCACTTTCGAGACCCAGAGTTTCATTGAGCCAAGTCATGAAAGCCTTCTCTATTTTATTATGAGAATACTTATAGTGAATGAAAAATCAAATTTACTTACTTAGCAATAACTAACTTCTGAACTTTTGTCGTTCCATTTATTTCGTACTTCAATAAATAAATTCCTTGTGCCACTCCATTCGTGGTCCATTGCACATTGTATGTTCCTGCAGCTCTAGTATCACTTACAAGATCTTTTATCTTGTCACCCAACATATCGTATATGCTTATATTTACATTAGAAGATTGACCTACAGAATATAGAATTGTAACTGCATTACTTGCGGGGTTAGGAAAAAATGTAATATTCCCGTTAAGTAAAGAATTTAACCCTATGGATGTGGCTACTGATGTACCAACCGGACTATTTGTCGTATTAGTAAGCACTGCGGGATTTGCATCAAAATAAATATCGGCATTATTCTTTATATCAACTCCATTGGGAACGGTACTTAAAGGCATTATACTATAAGTAAGGTCACCAATACTTGCTATTTTGCTTGTTGCAGTATCAGCAAGATTAATGTTATTAAAAGTAAATTTAAGAATATGCCCATTTATAATATCAGTAGTCATAGGCGCACTGCTATTTATTATTTGCAAGGTAGCAGGATCCAGGTAAGGGCTTAATGTGTCTATTACAACAACATTGTGAGCAACTGCAGTACCCGTATTTTGAAATTGAATTGAGTAAGTTAACCTTTGGGTTGCAGTAATATTTCCAACAGGTGATACGCTCTTTTCATTCGGGTCGAATGGAACACCTATACAATTATGAGGGAATACATGCACCCAGTAGGTTATTATATTATTTGAAGGAACTGAATCACCGACAATAGGTAATGCTATTAAACTCACCTTAATACTGTCTCCCGGAGGTAAGGTAACAGTACCTCTTACCAAAGCGCATAGGTATTGATTTCCTTAAGAGCGCGTTATGAATGAAAGCATCGGATATATAATTGCAAATAAAAAACAGCTGATAAGGTAGGTTGCATATAACCAGTTCTTTCCAAAAAGTTTGATATTAAATGCCAGGAATGCAGGGTATCCAATAGTTCGAAAGTGGTCAGGTTTATTTTGCTCCCCAAAAATTCCGTTCGTTAAAAAATTCCGTGCTGGTTTTACATAACTCATCACATCACTGCAAACCTGTATGTTATTACTATAGTCGCCCTCAGGTATTTGAATGTTCCTGAATGATTCAGGAGATGAAAAAAGTAGGATTACAAATAAAAGAAGATTAAAAAAAATCCGGTTATATATTGATATAATGGCTTATTGGTGTAAGTATATAATGATTGTTTACCATCCATAATTTCTTAGTAGGACTGTGAAGGAAATGAAACAACAAAATACATCCTATTTATAAGCAACTAATTAAGACTGTCCAACTAACCATTGCAAGTTTGTAATAAGCTAGAAAGAGGACACCTCACAAAGCTTTAAGTAGGCTTATTATTTTACCAATATGAATTTTCCGTTCGCAATAATTCCATTTGAATCTTCCAAGCAATAGAAATAAATTCCATTGTTCAATTTACTCTCATTAAGCTTAATTGCACCATGTGATGTATCTACATTATTATTAATATCCACTATTCTACCCATCACATCTGTAACTACAATATTTATATTTCCCAGCATTTTCCCATTACACTCAATATTGATTATTCCATTTGATGGATTAGGGTAAATATTCACTTCAGTTCTACCTTTTGATAATTCATTTACATTAGTCGTGGTGCTTGTGCAAGAAGTATATTTATAAAACTGGTTAGTCGAACCGGTTGATATTGCCCCCGTACCTGCATAGGCATTATTACCTATTACAAAAGATACTGCTGTTCCTACACCTGCACCCGCATAATTTGCTTCTGATGTCCATGTATTCTTTACATCATCATACATCCATAAATCATTCAAAGTACCACTGCCACTTAATCCCAAGCATATATACCCGTTATTTCCTAACACAAAACAGCTTGCATCTCGCCTCAGGCTACCTGGCACACTTGCCATTGATGACCATGTATTTGTTCCCGGGTCATATTGCCACCAATCATTACTTGCAGCACTCACACTATTATCATTACCTGTACCCATATATAATTTACCATTCAGGCAAAAACCTGCCGGCCAACTTCTCTGGCCACCCGGAAAAGGAGCTAATGATGTCCATTTGTCAAGCGATGGGTCATATTCCCAAAAAGTGGCCATATACACGCCAGTGCCGCTGTCTCCACAACCATAATATATCTTTCCATTGGCCGAATCAGCTATTGCACAGGCTAAATACCTGCCTCCTCCCGGACATGAGGTCTTTTGAGACCATGAATCGGTATTTGGATAATATTTCCACATATCTTTCTCGAAACCACTTCCATCTTTTCCACCTATTACATACCCGTATCCTCCTATTGCAACTGCTGCTGCTCCTTCTCTTGCACTACCTCCAAAATTCCCTTTCTTGCTCCAACTGTCTGTTCCTGTATCGTATGCCCATACTTCATTGCTAAAGGAACCTGTATTCCCTGTCACTATATAACCGGTCGCTCCTATTGAAAAACCACACGCTTCATCACGACTTGTTCCACCATAATTAGCTTTTTGTAACCAGCCTTTCTGAGCTTCCATATTTGAATGGATAATTAGTAAAAGACTACAAGCAAGAACTTTATGTATTAGTTTTTTCATAGGTAAGTTATTTAGTGGTTCTTAATAAGTAAGCCAAATATAAAGAAATTATGGCGTATGGTGCCTTTAATAATTAATCCATTATTATCAAATTTGCTCTAAATTTTAATGATTTAAATTAAGCTACCATTAATTCAAATAATACCTTATTTTTGCATGCTAGTAAAATAGGAAGGAATATGTCACAAATAGAGATACTTATGCCCAAAATGGGCGAAAGCGTTACAGAGGCTACTATTATTAAGTGGGTTAAGAACGAAGGTGATAAGGTAAAGGCTGATGAAACCATTGTTGAAATTGCCACTGACAAGGTAGATTCTGAAATACCGGCCCCATCGGATGGGGTTTTGGTAAAAAAGCTTTGTAAAGAAGGTGACATAATTCCTGTGGGTAAGCCTATTGCTATGTTATCTACCGGAGCAATGGTAGAAGCAACTTCTGTCTCAAGTACTCCGGCACCTGAAGTTAAAAAGACCGTTACAGCCCCTACTGTAAATTCAAATAAGGTAACTGCTCCTATACATGCAGAACCTGTAAGCAGATTTTCATCAACCGGTAAATTCTATTCTCCTCTAGTTCGCAGTATAGCGAAAAAAGAAGGGGTAAGCGTTGTTGAACTGGAGGCTATTTCTGGTAGCGGTAAAGCAGGCAGGGTAACAAAGACAGATATACTTTCATATTTGCCATCACGCAGTGCTAATGGCGGAGCAACGCATTCTGTTGTTGAACAACCAATAGTTTCTGCACCTGCAAAAACTAACGGAACACCATCATCTAAACCAATGGCAATTGGAGCAAATGATGAGATTATAGAAATGGACCGTATGCGTAAGCTTATAGCTGACCATATGGTAATGTCTAAGCAAACATCACCACACGTTACATCTTATGTGGAAGCTGATGTAACTAATTTGGTATTATGGAGAGATAAAGTAAAATCTTCATTTGAAAAAAGAGAAGGAGAAAAAATTACTTTCACTCCTGTATTTGTTGAGGCAGTAGTGCAAGCTATTAAAGACTTTCCAATGATAAATGTATCTGTTGATGGAACACGCATCATCCGCCACAGAGATATTAATATTGGCATGGCAGTAGCATTGCCTTCGGGTAATTTGATAGTGCCTGTAATACGTGCAGCCGATCAGAAAAATCTTTTAGGCCTTACTAAATCAGTTAATGACCTGGCTAACCGGGCACGTATTAGTAAACTGGTGCCTGATGAAACAACTGGTGGAACTTTTACAATTACTAACGTGGGGTCGTTTGGTAATGTAATGGGTACACCAATCATTAACCAGCCACAGGTAGCTATATTGGCTACAGGAATTATTAAGAAAAAGCCTGTCGTAATTGAAACACCACAGGGCGATATGATTGGTATACGGCACATGATGTTCCTCTCCCTATCATATGACCACCGTGTTGTAGATGGTGCATTGGGAGGGAAATTCGTCAGAAAAGTAGCCGATTACCTCGAGTCGTTTGATATAAACCGAACTATCTAAATTCAGAAATGCTTAGAAAAAAAATATTACAGGGTTTTTTAATAGGCAGCTTAGCTGTTCCATTATTTGCTAACGCACAACAAGACTTTAAAAAGAAGTACGAACAGGCTTCTATTTTCTTCAATAACAATCAGTATAACCTTGCCCTTCCTATATTCCTGTCACTTGATTCAATGCAAAGTGGCAACAACAACCTTAACTTTCAGACAGGTGTTTGCTACCTTAATGCTCCTATTAACCAGGGCAGGGCAATACCCTATTTGAAAAAAGCTTGTGGCGACATTTCAAATAAGTACAACCCTTCAAGTTCTAAGGAAACTCATGCTCCTTCTGATGCTTATATGGATCTTGCAAAAGCATATCACCTAACATACCAGTTCGATACTGCTATAGTATATTACAGGAAGTTTAAAACCATGTTCGACACTGCTACGGATAAGGAAACAACCGATGAAATAAACCGTGGCATTCAGATGTGTTATACAGGCAAAGAACTTATGGCCCACCCTGTGAAGATGATAGTAAAAGACCTGGAGGATAGTATTAACTCAGCATATGCTGATTATTCACCTTTGGTAACTGCAGACGAATCACAAATATTTTTTACTTCACGCCGGCCCACAAGTGCAAACGCACCGCAAGACTTTACAGGGCAATACTTCGAAAATATTTACATGGCCAATAGTAAAAATGGACAGTGGCAGCAGGCATTTAATATTGGTTCGCCTATTAATGTTCAAGGCCAGCACTCAGCAACAGTGAGTATTTCACCTGACGGACAAACTATATTTATTTACAAAGACGATAATGGTGATGGCAATATTTACACCACTCACCTAAATGGTACCATGTGGTCGACTCCTGAAAAATTAAATGATAATGTTGATTCAAAATATTGGGAGCCTAGTGCCAGTATTAGCGCTGATGGGCAAGTATTATATTTTACAAGTAACCGCCCGGGTGGATTTGGTGGACGTGACATTTACATGAGTCGCTTATTGCCTAATGGACAATGGGGAAAAGCACTTAACCTTGGCCCTAAAATTAACACACCATACGAAGAAGATGCTCCATTTATCCATCCTGATGGTAAAACCCTTTACTTTAGCTCTACCGGACATAATACCATGGGCGGGTTTGATATATTTTCGAGTACCGATACAACTGGTACTGGTCAATGGAGCACTCCTGTTAATCTTGGCTATCCGGTAAATACCCCGGGCGATGATATATTTTTCATACCAACTGCCGATGGCAAAGGAGCATACTACTCGTCGTTTAAAGAAAATGGAAAAGGAGAAAAAGATATTTACCGCATCAGCTTTCCTGAGAAGAAAGAAGAACCCCTTACTGTTTACAGAGGTACAATAGTTTCAGCTCTGGACAGCGCTCATCCAAGTGTACCGCAAAATGTAGAAATTATTGTGACTGATGTTGTAACAGGCGAGCAAGTAGGTGTGTATCATCCTAACTCTGCTACCGGAAAATTCCTGTTCATCCTCCCTTCAGGTAAAAACTATGCCATCACATATCAGGCGGAAGGATACCTGTTCCATTCTGAAAATCTTGACGTACGCGACAGTACAGCTTATCAGGTTATTGACCAGGCCATTAATATGGAACCTGTTGGCGTAGGTATAAAGGTAGCCCTTCGTAATATTTTCTTCCCTCCGGGGAAAGCCACTCTATCACCTGAATCAAATTTCGAATTGCAAAAAGTATACGACGTACTGATAGATCTTCCAGGGATAACTGTTGAAATTTCCGGACATAGCGATTCGCAGGGAAGCGATGCTATTAACATGCCTCTTTCATTAGCACGTGCGCAGGCAGTTGTTGATTATTTGGTAAAAATGGGTATTGAAAAGGAAAGGCTATCAGCAAAAGGTTACGGCCCAACAAGGCCTGTAGCTAAGAATAAAAACCCTGATGGTTCATGGAACAGAAAAGGCATGGCGCTAAACAGGCGTATTGAGTTTGAAATTACAAGTACAAGTGTTCCTATTATAGTTGAGAATCACTCCAAGGTACCGGGTGATCTTAAGCAAGAGGACAAAAAATAAATCCACCCCGTTAAATCATTTATGAAAAAACTATTCCATGTTTGGCTCACATTAGTTCTTATCTCTCTCAGTATCAGCAGTGTTTCTGCTGGGGGTATGAAAAGTTTAATTAAAAAAGGTGACAAACAATTCCGAAAAGCCTATTTGGACAAGGCTCTTGATTATTACAATCAGGCACTGGCAATTGACTCTACAAACTGCTACGTAAATTTCCAGGTTGGCAGTATTTATTACTTGCTTGATTCAGCTCGCATCAAGTCATTGCCCTATTTTGAAAAAACTATAAAGTACGCACCACCGTCAAAAGATGATACTATAATTGATGCCTATTATTATATGGGCAATTGCTATACCCTACAAAAGCAGTACAGCAAAGCAATTACGGCGTATCAAAAATATTTGGCTCACGTTGCTAATACAGATGTGAATGAGGAAATATTAAAAGAGGTTACCCATAATATTACTATCTGCCAACAGGCGCCGACCCTTATGAAAAAGTCATCTGACTCAACCGGGTATTTGCTGGATGGTAGAATGCACCCGGTATATGTTAAAAATGCCGGTACAAAAATAAATTCTCCATATCCTGAATACGCACAAGTACTATTGGACCGTGACTCTACTCTTATTTTCACATCACGCAGGCCAGCCAGCCAGAGCGGGAAAAAAGATATTTTCTCCAATGAATATTTTGAAGATATTTTCATTTCATACAAGGACTCATCAGGTAAATGGGGACTACCTTCTTTGTTTTCAAACGAATTGCATTTTAAAGCAGGTATGCGCAATCTGGCAAGTGTAAGTATTTCTTCCGATGGAAAAACACTTTTCATTTATAACAGAGGAATGATGTATGAATCGAAAAGGCAAGGGAATAAATGGTCACCTGCTGTGAGAGTTGAAAATGATGTAAGGAAGATATCGGATTATATGCCTTCAGCTTTTCAATCGGTTGATGGTACCAAACTATTATTGGTAAGTGATAAGCCAGGCGGTTGGGGTGGCAGAGATATTTACATGTCGGAAAAACAAAAAGATGGTTCATGGAATGTACCAGAAAACCTTGGGCCTACAATTAACACAGCATACGATGAAGATGCCCCATTCCTTATGCCAGATAACAAAACATTATACTTTGCTTCTACCGGCCACCCGGGTTTAGGAGGATATGATATTTTTAAGTCGGTATATGAAAACGGTCAATGGTCGAAACCACAAAACCTTGGAGCACCTATAAACTCATCTGCTGATGATATTTATTTCATTTACGATACCCTTATGAAAAAAGGGTACTTCTCTTCTTCGCGTGTTAAGGAAGGATATGGCGGGCTTGATCTTTACTCATTTAGTTTTAAATGCGACAATATTGAGAATACAGTATTAAAAGGGAAAATAGTGTCAACAGGTAATACTCAGTTAAATGCAAGTGTTGTATTAACAGATAGTAAAGGAAAAGACTATTCAACACAGGCTGACCAAATGGGAGCTTACTCACTTACTTTAAAGCCTGAAACTAAATATTCTGCAACCATAAAAGCGCCGGGGTACAAACCGTTCTACACAAATATAATTTTGCCGCACCAGTGCGACGCATACAACCTTTACCAGAGCATTAACCTATCCTACATTAACGATAGCCTTTCTAAGCATATAGGCCAAAAAATGGTGGTGAAAAACGGATTTGCACATACAATGCTACCCGGTTATAAAGATGCTAAGAGCGATGCATCAATATCAAGTATCATGGGTTATTTTAATGACTCTAATTCAGTTTGGTATAACGATTCTACTATTACTCTCAACTATACACCGGCCCAGATTGATAGTATGAACCCAGGCACAATGGTTACATCAAAGTCCATACCAAAGATGCCAATTGTATACTTTGCATTCAATAAATATAATGTAGAGCCTAAGTATAACTCAATGCTCGATTCTATAGCAGCAGTAGTTAAATCAAACGCCAAGTATAAAATTCAAATTGAAGGTAATACCGACACGGTGGGTTCTGCTCAATACAACCAATGGCTTTCCATTCAACGTGCCGGCGCAGTAGCACATTACTTAATAGGTAAAGGCTTGAGGAATAACCAGATACGCACATTGGGTTATGGTAAGCGCCACCTGGCTGTACCAGAGGGTGCCAGTGGGCTCAACCGTAGAGATGATATTATCATTATAGAATAATATTTACCTTTGTAAGGTGAAACAAGGAATTAAAAAATATCTATCCTTATTCGTTTTAGGCGTATTTCTTTTCTCATACTCAGAGAAAGGTATTCACGACTTATTGCATGCCGACGATTTTCATTGCCATGAACAACATGCAAAACACTTCCATAATTTAGAGCACCATTGCGCAATTTGCGATTTTGAACTTTCGTTTTACGATACCTCACTTACATTTACTGCACCATCCTTTACACGTTGTGCTACTGATGTAAGTTTCTTAGTTACCGAGCAACAAATTGCTCTTCTACCTTCCTCATCCCTTTCTGCAAGGGGGCCTCCTGCAATAGTTTAAGGGATTTTATAATCCTGTTTATTAAACACACCTGGCTATTACAGCCGGCGTAATGCAATTATTTGTACATGTACTTTATTACACTCATGATCTATGAAAAATATATTCGTTTTATTAATACTATTGCTAACAGCAAGCTATGCAGGTGCACAGTCACTAAGCGGCACTGTTAGCGATTCGTCAAACAGCCAATCAATACCTGGCGCTGTAGTTTATTTCCCTCAGCTTAAATTAAATGCTACTACTGACATAAAAGGATATTATAAAATATCTCCCTTGCCAAAAGGTACATATACAGTTGAAGTAGAAATTTTAGGCTATGCTACTGTTACAAAATCGGTTACTATAAATGGAGATGTAACTCTTAATTTTCCAATGATAGTTTCTTCAGCTTCAACCAAAGAAGTTGTTGTTACCGCTTTAGGGAATATAACCATAGCGCGACGTGCACCAGTACCGGTTACAATGGTTACGCATGATGCCCTTATACAATCAACATCAACTAATGTTGTAGATGGAATTGCTACACTGCCGGGAATAACAGCCATTACAACGGGCCCTGGTGTTTCCAAACCTGAAGTAAATGGGTTGGGATTTAACCGTGTGCTAACGCTTTTTGATGGTGTAAGACAACAGGATTTCCAATGGGGCGATGAACATGGTATACAAATTGATCCATATGCAGTGTATGATGCAGAAATTATTAGGGGAGCTGCTTCACTTCAATATGGTTCTGATGCTGTGGGTGGAGTTGTCAGTTTCAAGTCGGCTCCTTTCCCTCAAAATGGAACAATAGCTGGAAGTGTACTAGCAGAATACCAAACCAATAATGGGCTGATTGGGAACTCAGAAGATATTGGAGGAAACAAGAATGGCTTTGTATGGGACTTACGTGTAAGTGACGAACAGGCTCATTGTTATCAAGATCCGAAAGATGGATATGTATGGAGCACTGCTTTCAGGGAAGATAATGCAAGATTAGTACTTGGCTTAAACAAGGATTGGGGTTATACCAGATTGACGGCAAGCATACTACATCGCACCATTGAAATACCAGATGGAAACCGCGACAGTGCTACAGGCCAATTTAAGTTCGACTTCCCCATAAATGGGCAACTATACCCTACCCGCTCAAATTTCCTGTCGTATGATCCTACCTATGTAGGATATCAGCAAATTGAACATGATGAGGTTGTATGGCAAAATAGTATTAACGTAGGCAACGGACGTATTCTTGCTGATGTCTCTTATGAACAGGATCACAGAGAAGAAATAGATACAGCTACGGTTCCTCTTTTAAATATGTGGATGTATGACATACCATATTCTTTAAAATACCAGGTAGAAAGTGAAAGTGGCTTGAAACTTACTACGGGCGTAAACGGATATTATGAGAATATGCATAATAATGCAGAAGCACCATCTCCTTATGTATCAGTATTCCTGGTTCCCAGCTATAGCCTGTTTGATATTGGAGGCTTTGCTATATTGGAAAAAGATTATAAAAATCTTACATTGAGTGGTGGTTTACGATATGATACAAGAAGCGAAACGGCGCAAAGTCTATTCCTGCTACATCCAGGTACATCAAGCCAAGTTGAAGTGCCGGCGGGGACTGCAAATGCGGATACTAATTTCACAGGGTTTAAAACAACCTATAGTGGCTTTTCAGGAAGCTTAGGAGCAAGCTACCAATTGGCGGGTAATTCATATGTAAAAGCTAATATAGCAAAGAGCTACCGTGCACCGGCTATTACCGAAGCAGGAGAGAATGGCATACATCCCGGTACCAGCAATTATGAAATTGGCGACCCCAGCTTAAAACCTGAATCGGGGTACGAAGCAGATGTTGCATTTGGAAATAATGGTAAAGACATTAATTTTGAGATTGATGGGTTCTATAATTATATTCAGAACTTTATATATGCCAACCGACTGGCCAGTAAAAGTGGAGGGGATTCTCTGAACCAAGGCTTTCCTACTTTTAAGTTTCAATCTAATACTGCTGTCATTGCAGGTGTTTCTGCTTATTTCAATATACACCCTGCGGACACAAAATGGATAGAAATTGATAACGGATTTACATATATATATTCACTTATTCTAAATCAAACTGATTCAACCCAACATGTACCCTGGACACCTGCTCCACGTTTAACTTCAGAGGTTAAACTAAAGCTGGCCGACGGGCATAATTCTATATTCAGGGCTACATATATCAAATTCGGCCTGACAAAATCATGGGCTCAAAATAATATATATAGCGCCAACTGGACAGAGTTACCTTCACTGCCATATGTATTATATAATGCAGGTATAGGAACAGATTTTGTCAACCCTAAAACATCAAAGGTTATATGTTCATTCTTTATTAATGTAACTAACCTTACTAATGTTGCTTATGTTGACCATACAAGCCGCCCACAATACTTTTTAGCTTATAATGGAGTTAATCCTGTTCCGGTTACACAAGCAAGCCAGGGCATTTATAATATGGGAAGAAATATAGGCTTTAAGCTTATATTCCCAATTGGCGGAGGTCATAGGTATAGTGATGGAAGCGCAGCACCTGAATCTAATTAGAGTTTAATTCGATACTGTAACCTATTCTTGATATATCCGTAATAAGACTTAAAGTATTAGTGTTTTTTGTTGGTTCAAAAGGCTCTATTCCGAGTAATTGGGATGGGGCTTTTTGATTTACCCCACCCATTCCCTCCCCCCGAGAGGGCGGGCGCTATAAATTCACGGTTGCGACAAGTACAGTTTGCAAATAAAAACTGTAAGAAAGAAAAAGGATAAGAAAATAAGGGCTATCCAGAATGCGAGCTTTTGAATATCTATTTCATCTCCGCCTGATAATCGTTTTAAAATTGCTTTCATGTCGGTAATATTTTCTATTTTGATTCTATCTTAATAAATTTCTGCTGGTACGCATTTGTTGCAGTTATTATACGTAACAGGTATGTGCCTTCTGTGAATTGACTTGTACTAATACCGCCATTGGTTGCGAGTTGATTTGCTGCATATACAATTTGCCCCATGGCATTTATTACTTGCACCGAAATAATATTATTTGATGCTTTTAACCTGATGTTCAAGTAATTGGTTACAGGATTGGGATAGATTTCAAGCGAAGAAATAGAAGACTGGAATGTTACATCTTTTACATTGAATTTTTCAGATTTTCCGTCAAAATCGGTTTGGCTTATGCGGTAATAGAGTGTTCCATTTCCGTTTACCCTATTGGAAGCATTATCATCAATAAAATAATAATAGAGCATGTTATCGCTATTGCCGGCTCCTTTCACTGTGCCGATATTTTCCCAATTTACTCCGTCTTTACTGCGCATAACCGTAAAATAATTGTTATTGGTTTCTGTGGCTGTGGTCCATGTAAGTTTTGCTGATGCCCCTACTGCCTGTGCATCAAAGTTTAGCAATTCAATAGGTAATATAGAATTGGTTGATATGGTTACCGTTGCAGAAACCACAGAACCCGCCCAGTCGTTCACTGTTACCGTATATGTGCCTGCTGTCAGCCCAATGGCAGTATCGTTAGTTTGTGCGTTTGGGTCAGACCATAAATAAGTATAACCGTCTCCGGTAGGGGGTAGTATCCCCCCCGCTGGGTTTGCGGTTGCAATGCCGTCACTGTCTCCGCTGGAACTTACATTGGCTACCACACTTGCGGTTGTATTTAACAATGTATCTGCAAAAATAAAACCTTCGCCCGCTCCGTTACCGACGCCCACCATACCATACAACATGTTTCCCGAAATTACAACATCACCATGCGGGGTTCCGCCTGGAATCGGGTATTGATAGAATTCCCATAGAGCAGCGTATCCGCTTCCATCAAGATGCACAGAGAAAACATTACCATACTCCGATGATGCCGCGCTTGTCATTCCGTACAATAAACCATTGTAAACCGTTAATGAGCCATAAGCAAGACTGCAATCTGCCACTTGACCTGATGAATTAGAGCTCCAGGCAGGCGCCCCTGCATTAACCAATACAGTAAATCCGCTTCCATCGGTATGGATGGAGAAAATAGTGCCACCAAACCCACCGCTAAACGGTCCTGATGTTCCACCATATAATCCTCCATAGTTGGTCATTCCGTATAACAAACCATTATATAAGATTAATGAACCTCTTGGGGATGCTCCGGTTAAAGTGTCAAAATCGAACATGTCTGTATATCCACTTCCATCGGTATGTATGCAGAAGATATTTCCATACAAACTACTACCGTATGTAACCATCCCGAATAAGGTATCTCCTGTAACGGAAGGCGTTAATGAGCCATTTAAATTAACACCAGAAGTAGCAGCATTAAACGGAAATGTGTATAGGGTTTTATACCCGCTTCCATTGGTATCTACAGAGAAAACACTACCACTTTGGGTACTTGAAGTTCCATAAAACTTACCGCCTAAAAGTGTTAATGAGCCCTTGGGCGAACTATTTATATTAGTTGACAACACTTTAAACCCACTTCCATCAGTATGAATGGAGAAAATAGTACAATGATAAGGTGTCATGCCATATAATATATTTCCGGAAAGGGTAAGATTACCAACAGGGAATTCGCCATCTGCCGGTCCTGTAAAACTATGCAGTTGCCGGTACCCACTTCCATCTTTATTTATTGAAAATATATTACCTGCACCAATACCTCCAAGTTTTGTCATCCCAAATAGGGTATCTCCTGTTACAGAAAATGTTAATGAGCCCTGAGGGTTTCCGGTGGCAAAATCATGCAGGTCGGCAAATTGAGCATTCGCAGTTCCTAAACAGAACAAACCATAAACTAATAAGCTGATTTTTTTCATGTTGGGGTGTTTTATAATTCATGTAAAAGTCATACCGATTTATTGCAGCAAAACTATTACCTGAACCCAAGAACACCTATGAAACAAGGGGGACAAGAAGTGGACAACACTAATTAATAATGAATTCTGTTTATTCGCTTACGAATTTCAATGCTTCTTCATAAGTATTGAATAACCTGGTACTATTGCCCTGCATTCGCGATATACGGTACAGCGCCAATACAACAGGCCCCATTCCAATACCTGCTTTATGTGTTACTTTTTTACTTCCATATTTAGCTACCTGCATGGCATAATAAACCATGCGTGGGGTAAATTTTATGCCTGTAAGGTCTATAACAGCGCGTATTTCATCAAAAGGAGATTGGAAGGTTACAGTGCGCATATACTGCGTGCAGGCAATGAATTCTTCTTCTGTTGTACCTTTCAGGTCAATAGCAAGAATATGCTTTCCATTAACGGTGAGCCATTGAAAATGCTTTTCTATCTTTTTTAATATTTCCTTGTCTGTTACCATATACCGGCGGCTATTTTAATGAGTCATCAAACATTATTGATAAACTCCCGTAATGCTTGTGACTCATCAAGTCCAAGCTTTTTTTTCAACCGTGTCTGCGCCTTTTTTACGCTTTGATGGTCAATGGAAAACAACACAGCTACCTGCTTATTATCTAAGCCCATTTTCAGACAGGCGCAATGTTTCTTATCTGTAAGCGAAAGAGAAGCTATCTTATCAAGTTTTGCAATAAAATCGGGCTGCGACTTATTGAAATAAGAGAAGAACGATTCAATGCGTTCATCTTCATTCATAAACTGCCTGATAGTGTTCTTAAGTTCAATAATACTGTCGGTGAAATTGGCCGTATTCATTTTCTCAAGGCACGAATGAATATAATACAGCTCACTGTTTTTTTTCATCATCAGCATGGTATATGAACTTAACTCGCGGTCGCGGACAGTTAGTTCACGATTAAAAAAATCATTCAGATCATCTAAGGTAGATGCGTGATGGTATTGTGAGCCGACCTTCAGATACTGCCTTGATTCGAGTGCGGTCTCAATCATTTCTAGCAATTCGTTTTCTTTCACTTTTTCAGTGACATATAAATCTACTTCAGGGTAGATCTCGTGATTCGAGAACTTCTCCGGCACCAGCATAATAATTGGCGGATAATCGGTAGCAGTTTTTATTTGCCTTGAGATTATAAGTATCAAAGGGGTATTATCAGGCAAACAGAAGTTCTGGTCTATTATCAGCAAGTCATACCGCTTCAGATAACCGGCTTCAAATTTCCCCGGATATTCAAGCTCCCTAATTACCTTATGCCCTTCATCGGCAAGTGCTTTAAGCGTCTTACTTACAAATTCTTTCTTATGGCTTAAAAGAAGGATCTTAGACATTTGCCAAAGATTTATTTGTTACAATATAAACCTAAAGTTACTATTGTCCAAAAATATCAAATTGTAGCTATCCAACCTGGTGGACAAAGAGGGGACAAAATACAATTATCGGGTTGTTGAAAAATAATTAATTTTTTATTACATAGTATAAATATTACGAATAATTTTGTGGCATTAAATATTAAATTTGGTTATGGAGAACTCACCAATAAGCCCATTAGATGCAGCACAAGAGGATGAAAGGAACCGAACATGGGAAGAAAATCATCAGAAAATAATTGCCGTGATAAGCAAAAATATGGAGTATCATAGGAGGCTCCCACCTACTATTACTGAGATATCAAAGGCAACAGGCTTAACCCGGAGAACTATTTACCAGCATTTAAAGGAATATTCCACTCACCCTGCATATAAACAGCGGAGCGAAATGTTTGAAGCCATGCAGTTTGAAGTGTTAATGGAAATATGCGGCCAGGCAATTGGTGGAAACATGAAGGCAGCAAAATTATACCTTGAATTAACTGGCAAAATGCAACAACACTCGCCTGCTCAAAACTTTTCGGGTAACAATGTTCAGATAAATGGAATGGTGATAAACCAGCAAATATTACAAAGCCTTAATCCGGAACAGCTAAAGATAATTGAGGATATTCTTAAGCCTGTTTTAATTAAATAGACAGTTTCAGAAAGTCCATTATGATACCTATCATCTCACAAAAAAGTATACAAAAGTATACACTTTTCAATATTATCAGAAGCACTAATTATTGATTATCAGTATATTACCTGTTTTAGAAAGAAGAAAAGTGTTAGCCAGTTATCTAATTAAAAATCCTAGGTCATTTAATATCTGATACTTTCTAACACTTTTAACTATTCGCTTATATTTGCAAGTAGTATAAAAAACAAATCTGAGATATGAATTTCCAACTGACAGAAGAGCATTTAATGATACAAAAGGCCGCACGCGATTTTGCTAACGAGGTATTGAAACCGGGAGTGATAGAGCGTGATGAGCATCAGAAATTTCCTAAAGAAGAAATTAAAAAATTAGGCGAGCTTGGCTTTTTAGGAATGATGGTAAGCCCTCAATACGGTGGTGGTGGAATGGATACGATCTCTTATGTACTTGCCATGGAGGAGATATCTAAAATAGATGCATCTGTATCAGTGTGCATGTCGGTAAACAATTCGCTTGTATGCTGGGGACTTGAAACATTTGGAACAGAAGAACAAAAGCAAAAATACCTTGTGCCATTGGCTAAAGGTGAAATAATTGGAGCTTTCTGTTTATCAGAGCCAGAAGCAGGTTCTGATGCTACTTCTCAACGCACAACAGCTGTTCCTAAGGGCGATAAATATATTTTAAATGGTACTAAAAACTGGATAACCAATGGCAATAGTGCATCGGTTTACCTGGTTATGGCACAGAGCCATCCCGATAAAGGACATAAGGGTATTAACTGCCTTATTGTTGAAAAACAATGGAAAGGTGTTACCGTAGGTAAGAAGGAAAATAAACTTGGTATACGTGGGTCTGATACTCATTCTATAATGTTTACTGACGTGGAAGTACCTGTAGAAAACAGAATTGGTGAAGACGGATTTGGGTTCAAATTTGCTATGAAGACACTCAGTGGTGGTCGCATTGGTATTGCATCACAAGCATTGGGTATTCCATCGGGCGCATATGAACTGGCACTTGCATATTCTAAAGAAAGAAAAGCTTTTGGTAAGACTATAAGTGAGCATCAGGCTATTCAATTTAAGTTGGCTGATATGGCTACTCAAATTGATGCAGCCCGCCTACTCTGCCTTAAAGCTGCTTGGCTAAAAGATCGTCATTTAGATTATACCCAGGCTGGTGCTATGGCTAAGGTCTTTGCGTCTAAGGTTGCAATGGATACAACAGTTGAAGCTGTGCAAATACATGGTGGGTACGGTTATGTTAAGGAATACCATGTAGAACGCTTAATGCGTGATGCTAAGATCACACAGATATACGAGGGTACTACAGAAGTACAGAAGATAGTAATATCGAGAAGTGTATTGGCTGAATAGACTATTCTAATTAGTCTTTTAATAGCTTATCAAGCTCTTGATCCAGGGCTTCTCCCCTAAGTCCCTTAGCGAGAATTACACCATCGGCATCTAACAAGAAGTTAGTTGGAATAGAATTAACACCATAAGTAGAAGCTGCATCTGACTGCCATCCTTTAAGGTCACTAACGTGGTCAGGCCATATCAAACCATCTTGCTTTATAGCGTTTATCCATTGGGTGTGATCCCTGTCAAGTGAAACACTAAATATCTTAAAGCCCTTAGCATTCTTAAACTTCTTATCCTTATACTTCTTATAAGCTGCTACCACATTAGGGTTCTCCATACGGCAAGGATTGCACCATGAAGCCCAGAAATCAACTAATACAATGTACCCGCGGCTTGCATATAAGTTGATCAACTTAGCATCAGGGTTATTGAACTTTAACTGCGGCGCAAGGTTACCAACTTCGGTACCAACTGCGTTGCCGCGTGGTTGAAAATTGATGAAAGCCATAAGTGTAAAAGCACAGGCTGCAACAAAAAGAACTATGTTAAACCGTTTCATATCGATAGTATTATATAAGCAAATATAGCTATTTTCTTACGATTTCGGCACCCAGGTTATGTAAACGCTGCTCTATATTCTGGTACCCCCTGTCTATCTGTTCAATATTGTGTATGGTGCTTTTGCCTTGCGCTGAGAGGGCAGCTATGATAAGAGCCATACCGGCGCGTATATCAGGCGAGGTCATTGATATGCCACGTAAGGCATGCTGGTGGTCCATACCTATAACTGTTGCCCTGTGAGGGTCGCAAAGTATTATCTGAGCACCCATATCAATCAACTTATCTACAAAGAACAGGCGGCTTTCAAACATCTTTTGGTGAATGAGCACACTACCTTTTGCTTGTGTTGCAACAACTAATATTACACTTAATAAGTCAGGTGTTAAGCCCGGCCAAATAGCATCGGCAATAGTGAGAATAGAACCATCAAGAAAAGTATCTATTTCATAATGCTCTTGCGACGGAACATATATATCATCTCCTTTCTTTTCAAGGTGTATCCCTAATCTCTGAAACACAGACGGGATAATTCCTAAATGCTCATATCCAACATTACGAATCGTAATCTCAGACTTTGTCATAGCAGCTAGCCCAATGAAGCTGCCTATCTCGATCATATCCGGCAATATAGTATGTGTACAGCCTTTTAGTTCTTTTACTCCTTCAATAACGAGTAAGTTAGAACTGATACCTGATATATTAGCGCCCATACTATTGAGCATTTTACAAAGCTGCTGTATGTATGGTTCGCAAGCAGCATTATAAATGGTTGTTGTGCCTTTAGCTAATACCGCAGCAAGGACAATATTTGCGGTACCGGTTACAGAGGCTTCATCCAGCAGCATGTAACATCCAGTGAGCCCTTTATCAGCCTGCACTGTAAAAACGCTACTACCTTCTTTGTATTCGAATTTAGCACCTAGTTTCTCAAACCCGATGAAGTGAGTATCTAATCTTCTCCGGCCAATTTTGTCACCACCCGGTTTAGCTATATATGCCTTACCGAATCTGGCTAATATCGGACCGACCATCATAATGGAACCCCTGAGTGTCGCACTCTTCTTCTGAAACTCAGGAGACGAAAGCACCTTTAGGTCAATAT
Source organism: Bacteroidia bacterium (assembly GCA_035485295.1). Lineage (GTDB taxonomy): Bacteria > Bacteroidota > Bacteroidia > JABEUT01 > JABEUT01 > JABEUT01. Next base: position 5,273 of record DATHOD010000217.1, on the reverse strand, counting down.
TATCAGCTTGGAAAGAATAGTTATTGGGAGAGAGCTTTTCAACCTTTACGCCTAGATCTTTAAGCAGGCTTATAAGGTTATTAACATCTAATATGTCGGGAATGTTATTGATAACTACTTTCTCGGGAGTAAGTAAAGTAGCTGAGACTATCTGCAGGGCTTCATTTTTTGCCCCCTGCGGTATTACTTCGCCTTTCAGGCGTTTGCCTCCGGTTATCTCAAAAGCCCCCATGTCTTCTTTTTTTGTCTTTCCCTCGGTTGTTCTTGTTCTTTTTGTTCTTCCGGTTAAATGTATTTACCGGTTTCACGTTCAAAGGTACATATACATTACTTAGCTTGGTAGTGTCCTTTAGAATAAGTTTTCCACCAGACATTTCGGTTAAGTCGCTTATAATTGCCTGATCATTTACTGAACTCTGGTTCCATGTCATATATGCCTTTTTCATAAGGCTGGCAATAGATTCTACCAAGGCATCCTTTTCGCCGGAGTCCTTATACTCCATTGCTTTCTTAATAAGCCCAGATATTATCTTACCATAGTGCCTATACCTCATAGCAGCCACCGGGTATTCCATGCGCTTTGGCTTTGCCTCAATTAGTTCAGGCAAGGGTTTAGGATATGGCCCATCAACCTCTAGTTTATAATCGGTAATTATATATAAGTGATCCCATAGTTTACGGCGTAATTCTTCGCTATCTTTAGCATAAGGGTGAACCTGGGTCATGGTTTGAATAACTGTATTCGCTCCTCTTGTCCTTTCCTTACGGTCCTTTATGGTCAATAAGTATTGAGCCATTTTTTGCACATGCCGGCCATACTCAGGTATTATCATAAGTGGCGAGGCAGTGTTATACTCCATTTTCATATACGTGAAATTTAATAGTGTTAGCTACTACCATGAATTATTCAAAGGAAGTAATGCTTTACAATATTAGCAGAATAAAAGCATTCTGCCAATAGCTTTATTAATAGAACTTACCGAGGTGGCTTACTAAACCTGCTTTCTTCTGCAATGCATCGTAGGCATCATACTGCACCTTGTTACGCACTGTTTGCATTTGCTGGTATTGAACCGCCTTAACATCCATAGTTCCGCCTGAGAAAACAGAATCAACCTGAATTACATAAACTCCCTGTTCTCCTTGTATAGGTTGAGAAATGCCATTTAGCTTAAGTGCAGTCATAGCTCCAAGTACCGCATTTTCCTGTCCAAGACCCGGTATGCTATACATTTGGAAAGACAAGCGTTGTGACCTTTGAGCAGGTACTCCTGCTTTTTGGGCTACTGAAGCAATATTAGTTGCACCTTGTGCTGCACCCTTCATATCTTCCATCAGCTTTTCAGCCTTTTTCTCCTGTATAACTTTAGGTTTTAGCTGGTCCTTTATTTGCACCAACGGAATAGTTCCAACTGCTGTTACAGCCATAATATGAGCTACAACATATCTGTCACCACCCACATCGAATACCGGTGAAATATCACCTTCTTTTGCACCATATACCCAACGGATAAGATCCTTAGGGTTTTGAATACCCGCAACAGTCTGGTCATTTTCTTTAAGATCAGCAACGCGCTTGTTCATTTGGTCTGCGCTCTGCTCATATGATTCTGATGTAGGATGTTTACCTGCAAAACTGCTGGCCTGAGCATATACATCATTCATAGTTTCATTGCTTGGGCCAATGTTCTTCATGATCAAGCCTACATGAACATATTTCGATTTTTCGCCCTGATCAGCTATATATATAATATGGTACCCATATTGGCTCCTCACTTCTACTATATCACCTTTCTTGCCAAAAAAGCAAGCACGTTCAAACTCAGGAACCATTTTGCCTTGTGAGAACCAGCCCAGATCTCCACCATTTGATGCAGAACCATCATGAGAGTATTTCTTAGCCATCTCAGCGAAATTTTCCACTGTTACTACCTTCTTTAAACTATCAGCAAGTAATTTTGCCTTATTCCAGTCGTTGTTTACTGGTTGTATGAGTATGTGACTTGCCTTAGCTGAATCTGGTAAATACGCGATATCTAACAACTTAGCAATCCTGTATTGGTTATTATCTTTAAAAGGGCCATATACATATCCCTTTTCGCAATGCGACATTACTGAATCTACTGAAGGAGCCATTGTTCCTACCTTATGGTAGTTTACATCAAACATATGATTGTCTGATTCAGCAACTATGTATGCAGAATCATCAGCAGGCTTAATGGTTTTAAATGTATTAGCTGTGCTATCTACTAATCTTTCAAGATCTGCTATGTCCTTTGCAGTTGGTGTAGCAAGAAACGTTATATAATCTACCTTTCTTGATTCTTCAGTCTGGTTATACTCGTATAAATGTTGATTGTAATATGATTGAATATCCTGGTCGTTAACTGTTACGCTATTATCAGGTATAGAGCTGTACTTCTTAAGCACGTAGCTGATATTGTAGTACTGGCTTTCATCAGCAGCCAATTGCTTAGCTTCCGCATCGGTAACAAAAAGGCCATTCTTAATCAAGTCGAAGTATTTGCTTTGTGCCTGACGCGTCTTGATCTGGTATTCTAATAACTGCCAGCTTGCCTGTGCCTTGTCATCCATTTGTTTAACATACTGCAATACTACGGTCATGTTAATACCACCTGTCATTTTATTTACGAATGGTTCGTAAAGCCTGCCGGTATTAGGATCAGTAAAGTATTGAGGAATTTCAGGTGCAGGGTGTGAACCGAGCATTAGGTCAACTAATTCGCTATCTGTTACGCTTATTCCTAGTTTTTTAAATTCAGGGCCAAGTAACAATGTAGATACCATATCCTGGTATGCACCTTGCACAGTCTGGTTATATGTTTGGTTATCCAATGCGTCAGCACCACGGCTTAATTTCTGAATACTTACAAGTTCCTCAACTTTATTATTCAGTTCCTTATAATCCACCTTTTTACCGTTGACCACAGCAACTGTACTTTCGTTTCCTCCGAAGAAGAAACGTCCTGAAGTAAGTGCATCTTCAAGGATAAAAATTAACATGGAAGCGCCTATTGCTATAACAATAAATATTCCTGCTCTACGACGTATGGACTCTAAAATGCTCATATTTTTTTGCAAATTGAAGGTTGCAAAGATAAAATTTTGGTTGAAATAAGCGACAATCTTCTCATTTCAACAGTCTTTTGTCGAAAAATACCTTTCTACCCCTTGTCCAGTAAGGACTTTTAATAGTTAAACTTGTAACAATAAGGGCCATTTTTCGTTTATTATTAATTATAAATAGTCGTTTTTATGGCAATACTCAATAATAACTGGCTTACCGAGAAGTGTATAGACTTCGAATACAAAAAATACGTTTTGCTTGCTTTTTTGCAGGAAGTGGAGAAAGATTTTGAGGTTCAAAGGCTCTATCCTTCGCTTAGCGAGCTTGTAACGCACTACAGACAGGTTACTGCCATTAAGGAGAAAAAGGACGAATTGTACAAAAGTTTCCCGCAAACAGCTAAGGATATTGATGCCGAAAAGATGAAAATAATGTACGAGTCTCTTATTCATGATAGTGAACTAATGAAAGAGTTGGAAAGTATTATAGACTTCTCTATACCCCGCTTCCAGCGGTATTTATCGGAGGGTAAAAAAATATATGATGCCATCGAATCTCAATTAAATATATTCCCGGTTGGTGTCGTGCCTCTTCATGCCAAAGAAGGTTACATTTTCATTCGCGATGGTAAGAATGCCGATACCCATGTATATGAATACGACATTACCCTTTTTGAGCAGGCTGAGGCCAAATATCGTGGAATACATACCCAATATGTAAAAACACGCGAAATGGACCTGGGCCTTTCTTATCAGTACATAAAGCTTGAACTGATAAAGAGAAACAGGATATGCCTAATCCTGCCACTTACGCTATTGAAAGCGAATGGACAGTACCATTGGAAGAAACCCTTTTGCCTATTGCTAAGCGCCGCTTATTGAAGTTCGTTGAAAGAAACGTAGCTTAAAGCGTTCCGCGTTTTGCCTGTTCCCTTTCAATAGATTCAAATAAGGCTTTAAAGTTACCTGCACCAAACCCTTTAGCACCCATACGCTGAATAATCTCAAAGAATAAGGTTGGACGGTCTTCAACAGGCTTGGTAAATATTTGCAATAAGTATCCTTCTTCATCAGCATCTACAAGAATAGATAGCTTTTGGAGTTCTTTAATATCTTCCTTCATCATGTCTCTATGAGCACCTAAACGCTTAGGAATTTCATCATAATAGGCTTGTGGCGGAGGTGGCAAAAACTCAACTCCCCTTGCTTTTAGCTGATTAACTGTTTTAATTATATCATCGGTTGCCAAAGCAAGATGCTGTACACCCGGACTTTCATAAAAATCAATGTATTCTTCAATTTGCGACTTCTTCTTTCCCTCTGCAGGTTCGTTAATAGGGAATTTGATACGGCCATTTCCGTTACTCATTACCTTACTCATCAATGCAGAATATTCTGTAGTGATCTGCTTATCGTCGAAACTTAAAAAGTTTACAAAACCCATCACCTCTTCATACCATTTCACAGTTGCATTCATTTCTCCCCAACCCACATTACCAACCATGTGGTCGATAAATTTTAAGCCTACAGGGGTTGGATTATAGTCGCTCTTCCATTCTTTAAAGCCCGGTAAAAATGCTCCCTTATAGTTTTTGCGCTCAACAAACATGTGTACCGTTTCGCCATAAGTGTATATACCTGAACGCACTACTTCGCCATGCTCGTCTTTTTCAACAATTGGTTCCATATATGGTTTTGCTCCACGCTTAGTGGTCTCTTCAAACGCCTTACGTGCATCTTCTACCCATAGTGCTATCACTTTTACACCGTCACCATGTTTGTTTACATGCTGACCGATTGGTGAATCGCTATTCAAAGCTGTAGTCAACACAATCCTGATCTTATCTTGCTTCAGCACATAAGATGTACGGTCTTTTAGCCCAGTCTCTAAACCAGCATATGCATATGATTGAAACCCAAATGCAGTTTTATAAAAGTGCGCCGCTTGTTTTGCATTACCTACATAAAACTCTACATAATCAGTTCCTAGTAAAGGCAGAAAATCTTTTGCGCCTTCAAATATTTTCTCTAATCCGTACTCTACGTTTTTTACATCCTTAGCCATATCAGTGAATTTTAAATTTTGAATTCTACATTTTAAATGCTGAAATATTCTTTTAAGTTTTCTTGGGTTTGAAGTTTAATGTTTTTCCAGTATAATATTATCTCTTTTCATTAAGCATTAA
>DATHOD010000216.1:0-15477 GCA_035485295.1 Bacteroidia bacterium | reverse complement strand
GATTCGTTTGAAAGCTTTGGTATGATACGTGCCGGAAAGGTTGACCTAACGGTATTAGGCGCTATGGAAGTAAGCGAGACTGGCGATATAGCTAACTGGAAGATACCAGGTAAAATGGTAAAAGGTATGGGCGGTGCCATGGACCTTGTTGCGGCAGCCAAAAACATTATTGTAGCTATGCAACATACTAATCCTAAAGGACAATCGAAATTATTAGCTAAATGCGATTTGCCACTTACCGGTGTTAAATGCGTTAAACGTATTGTTACTGAACTAGCAGTATTAGATGTAACTCCAAATGGGTTTAAATTATTAGAGAGAGCCCCTGGTGTAAGTGTAGACGAAATAAAAGCTAAAACTGCTGGACGCTTAATTATTGAAGGCGATATCCCTGAGATGAAATTGAATTAAGCAAAACTATTGAAAGGGATTATTGGCATTATTCCTATGTTCTTTCTTATACTTATCGCAGTCTACCTCAATAGTTAGAGGTCCTTTAGGTTTTTCAAAATCCGCATCTTGCTCAATACCTAATGCCTTGTTTGCATATACCTTAATCATATAAACTGCCCACACTGGTAATGCTTCACTGGCACCTTGTCCCCATTCCATATTTTCAAAATGCACGCTCCGGTCCTCAAATCCTGCCCAGCAACCTGATACTAAATTAGGAGTGATTCCTATAAACCATCCATCAGAACAATTTTGGGTTGTACCAGTTTTACCTGCAATAGGATTCTGTAAATTATACTTTCTTCCTCGTAGGCGTTCACCTGTGCCATATTGTACCACACCTTCCATCATATTAACCATCAAATAAGCATCCTGTGGGCTCAATGCTTCCTCCGTTTTCGGTGAAATTTGATCCAGAACTCTTCCATTTTTATCTTCTATTCGTGTTACATAAGTGGGTTGTACCCAAATACCATTATTGGCATATGTACAATATGCACCTACCATGCTCACCACAGGTATTTCGCAAGTACCGAGGCAAAGAGAAACAACGGGTTGGATTGAATCCTTAATTCCCATCCGGCGCACCAAGTTAATTACTGCCTGGGCAGAAAACTGGTGTGTAAGTGAAGCAGCAATACGGTCAACCGATTTTGCAAGGGCTTCCTTCAACGTCATCATTTTACCATCGTCGTTAGTATCAGCATTCTTAGGGGTCCATGGCTGGTCTCCATTGGGAATAGTTACCGTAACGTTTGCCATTTCATAACAAGGTGAATAACCATTTTGCACTGCCAAGGTATAGATAAATGGCTTAAAAGTAGAACCAACCTGACGTTTACCTACCATTACATGGTCGTATTTGAAGAATCTGTGATCAACCCCACCAACCCATGCTTTAATATAGCCAGTATGAGGATCGATAGAGCAAAAACCACATTGCATTATACTTTTAGAATAGCGAATGGAATCCATTGGGGTCAAGGTTGTATCTAGTGCGTGCCGAGGATTCTTCCATGAAAATATACTCATAGCTACAGGAGTATTGAAGTTCTTCACAATATCCTTTTCTGACATGCCAGATAATTTAAGACTCATATACCTGTCTGACCTGCGCATGGATTGGTCCATTAACACATCAATTTGATCTTTAGTTACCCTGAAATCGAATGGAGCATTTTTACGATTTTTAAGTTCCTTAAAAAATAAAGGTTGCAGGAATTTCATATTTTCCTCCATCGCCTCTTCACCATATTGCTGCATACGTGAATCAAGCGTAGTATATATCCTTAAACCATCTTTATAAATATCGTATTTAGATCCATCAGGTTTACGATGCTCATCGCACCATTTTCGTAAGAAATTATCTCTCAAATATTCCCTGAAATAAGAAGCCAATCCTTCATCAGGGTTTTCCGGCCTGAAATGCAATACCAATGGCATTTTCTTTATTGAATCAAACTTATGCTGTGGCAAGTAATTATACTTAGTCATTTGCGATAGCACTACATTTCTTCTTTCCAAGGCAGTTTTAGGATGGCTCTTGGGATTATATAATGCGGGGTTTTTTTCCATTCCTACCAGCATAGCTGCTTGTTCTAGCTTTAATGAATCTGGGGTGGTACTGAAATATACACGCGATGCTGATTGTATGCCTACAGCATTATTAATAAAATCGAATCTGTTTAGGTACATGGTAATAAGCTCTTCCTTAGTATACTGCCTTTCCAATCTTGCTGCTATTACCCATTCTTTGAACTTTCTGAACATCAACGTAAGTTTACCAGCCTTAGGGTCTCTTGGGAAAAGCATTTTAGCAAGCTGCTGGGTAATTGTACTACCTCCGCCGGCTGCAGCATGCCGTCCTAAAAAAGTCTTGAAAAATACCCTGAATAAACTACGTAAATCTACACCAGAATGGTCGTAAAAACGAGCATCCTCTGTTGCAATAAGGCCGTTTATTACAAAGGGGCTTATGTCCTTATATTGAATGTTAGATCTGTTTTGTACATAATATTTCCCCAAAACCTGATTATCGCAGGAATATACCTCCGAAGCCAGAAATGTTTGCGGGTTTTCTAATTCCTCAAATGATGGCAATTTCCCAAATATACCCGAGGCAGCTCCAAAAGTGAAGAAAACCAGTAAGAATATGGGTATTAATACTATAATCCAGAATATACGCAGATACTTCTTAAAACGTTGTTTTTCAGGATTAGCCATTATGATTATTTGTTAAATACGGTGTAAAAGTACTAAAAAGCAATGCATCTGGAAATCTATAAAATAACGTTAATTTGCTCATTATATTACAAAAACCACTACATTTGTGGTCCTTAAGTTTAAAAACTAGTACAAAACATGATTATTGTTCAAATTAAAGAAGGTGAGAATCTTGAAAAATCAGTCAAGTCTTTCAAGAAAAAATTTGACCGTATTGGAGTAGTTAAAGAATTACGTGAAAGAAAGGTTTATAACAAGCCTTCGGTAGTTCGCAGACAAAAAAAACTTAAAGCTGTTCTACGCCAAAAGTTTGTTGACTCTCAAGAGTAGTTCAACCTACCCTTCAAATTACTGCAAGCAGGAAATCAATTTCCTGCTTTTTCTATTCCCCGTACTGTTGTGTATCTGTCCAGTCACGCCTGCGGGTTAGTTTAAGGTCTTGCAAAACGGATGACTTAACATGCACCTCAAGCTGGAAGCTTTGATGGAAACCAAAAGGTATGCTTGTAAAAGTAAGCTCCCAACAGTGCATATCTCGTTTTACAGATAAGGAAGTGGTAGTAAATTGCTTTGCTTGCAGGTCATAACCCGAGTAAATTGAGAAGTACCAGAACTTTGTTATTTGGGCACTTGCATTTGTAGTTATTGATTGGGTAGTCTGTTTGACGTTAGCTAAATTACTATACACAAAATTATAGAAGAAAGATACAGACCATGGACTTATTTCAATAGGTACATAATATAAGGGGTGGAATTGCTCATAGGTTAGATATTGGTCAGGTGAACTGAATTGTATAGGCGCACTACTTGTTTTTGTTTTGTCATTTCCTGATTTATTTGTGGAACCTGTGAGTGTTGTTGAAAAAGAAAGATCTGCGGATGTTAATCTCCCAATCTGTCCGTCATTCCACACGAGTTTATTAATATCTGTTCCCAATGAATTTGTATAATATGGATCAATGCCTGCAGTAAAGTTTATGCCAAGCTTCTTAAAAAGGGTTGTATTACCCGCAATGGTAATATTGGACATTTTAAAACTATCGGCGGCCATATTATATGATCCTCCAATATTGAAACGCTCAAGCAGAACTATCTTTTTATAAACTACTCCAGAGTCTGTATTGGTCCTGTATTTCATTTCTAAATTATTACCTAAGCCAAAATTTAAGGCACCTGTTTTACCCAGGCCCGGACCACTATAAATTCCATTTTGGAAAATTGAGTACCTCTGCTGATCTCCCTTATTATCGTATATAATAGATGAATAGTAGCCATAGCCTGGAGCACTATATTCAGGGCTATAGGAAAACCCAATGGAAGGGAACATAACATGCCGGAAAATAAGCCACGGCTTTGCTTTTTTGCCAAGACTGTATTTGCTATAAAAAGTGGTACTCATTGTAATTGATCCATTAAATGTCATTGCGGACTTTATACCTTGAACAGTATCTGTTTTTACGCTATCAGCACTACTTTGAAAATTACTCTTATGGATGGTTTGAAAATAAGTAACATCTGAAATATTAATTGCAGGAGTAATAGTTACATACTTGAGTACCTGGTATGAGGCATTTATAGGAATACTTGAGCTAACACCATTTTGCATCTGTTTTAATAGCCTTGAAGAATTGAACGCAACAGTATCAAAAGTATTAATTGTGTTTTTGGCATTCAATGTAAAACCGACTGATATTTTATTCAGCCCTTTTTCTAGCCATTGGTCACTTGCAGGATTCTCATATATAAATTTGAATGGGTAAGTGCGGTCAGCAGTTAAAGTAAGTTCGGGGAGTGAAATAGTAAGTGAATGGTTGAGCGTATTCTGTGAATGTTCGGCATTTAATGAAAGGTGCAATGGTACCGGTGCCTGCATAAGTGTTGTTGCAAATGCAATATTTGACTGGAAGGTGTTTTGCAAGAATGCGGCAGGATTATATGAGTTTAATGTCATATACTGGCTGCTACCCGCATTTACACTTGCAGAAAAAGTGGTATTAGGATTTGCCTTTGGATCTTGTGTATGCTGCCATGTAATAAAATATGCGTGAGTACTGCTCAGTTCTGAAGATTCTGGTATTGGTAAACGGGTATCAGAATATGCAAAACTGAAAGTTCCATTATAATGATACCTATCCTTGTATGATATTATATCACGCTCAGCCCAACTTAAATTGGAATATATATCACCACGTAATTGCAAGTCAAGATGGTCACTCAAGCCCAGGTAGTATCCTCCGTTTTGCAAAAAGAAACCTTGTGATTGCGATTCGCCATAGGTAGGAATAAGTATACCCGACCTTCTTCCACTAGTAAGGGGAAAGAAACCGAATGGAATAGCCAATGGAGTTGGAACGCCCTCTATTACAAGCAAAGCAGGGCCGGTAACAATTTCATCGTGTGGTATTACTTTCAGTTTTGTCGCAATTATATAAAAGTGCGGGTCGTATTCTAATGAGCATGTGGAATACCGGCCACCCTTTAAATAAAACACACTATTAGTGTCCTTCTTTACAATTTTACCATGTATATACCCATCACCTTCTTTTGTATATATCTCATCTATCCTACCTTTTTTCGATTTGAAATTATATCGTATTACATCGGCATTAAATACATCGCTCCCCTGATGGAATTCTGGCTTGCCAATTACTTTCCCGCTGTCTTTGTTTTCCACACCGTGCGCAACTGCTATATTACTATCAAGGGATATATCAATATACGCCGCTTTAAGTTCCAGATCTTGATATTTTACCGAAGCATCGCCATATAGGTATACTTTACGGTTTACAGCATCAAGTCTTATTGAGTCCTTGGCATGGTAATCAACTTTAGAGTCAAGTACAGCTTTCTTTTTCTTTAAATGAAGTGAATCTTTAGGGATAGATTTTGCCTTAAGGGAGTCGCTATCACTAACAAGCCTGATAGTTAATGCCTTAGCAGAACCAGGCGTTATTAACAAGGCTAGGATAAAAAAAACAAAAAAAACCGCAAAATAGCGCAATTCGTTATGGTATTTTTGTCTAAAACACGGCAAAACTACGCATTCTGATGTATAAATGGCTTTCGGGTTTATTTCTTTTCTGCTTATCGCCACTCCTACTTGGCTCAAGTTACTATCACCATCATACCGGTAAGAAGCAATGGGTAATAGTAATTGACCCTGGCCATGGCGGTAAGGATCCCGGCTGTCATGGCAGGTTATGGAAGGAAAAGAATGTGGCACTCGCTGTATCTCTTAAACTAGGGCATTATATAGAAGATAACGATAAAGATGTTAAAGTAGTATATACTCGCACTACCGATGAGTTTGTAGGATTGAATGAAAGAGCCGAACTTGCCAATAAAGACCATGCTGATTTTTTCATCTGTATTCACTGTAATGCTTCACCAAACCATGATGCTTATGGTGCTGCCACCTATGTTATGGGGTTGAAAAAATCAGAAGGCAACCTTGAAGTTGAAAAGCGGGAGAACTCCTCTATTCTTTATGAAAAAGACTACAAAACTACTTATGGTGGTTTCGACCCAAATTCGCCTGAGGCCAATATTCTGTTTGCCATGTACCAGAATGTCTTTTTAAACCAAAGCCTTGACTTTGCAAGTAAAATACAGAATGAATATGCTCATGTTGCAAAACGAAAAGATAACGAAGTGAAACAAGCCGGCTTTTTAGTTTTATGGAAAACTGCCATGCCCAGTTTACTAACAGAAATAGGCTTTCTTACTAACCCTGAAGAAGAAAAATTCCTTGGTTCACAAAAAGGGCAGGATGAAATTGCCAAGTCTTTATTCCTTGCTTTTCAGCAATATAAGGCAGAGAAAGATGGTTCAGATTATGATCCGAAATCATTTAACCTCAACCCGCTTATTGTGCAGGACCCTGACTCTGCTGCTGTTGCTGATACAATAAAAAACGCAACTCACGACACAGCATCTACCTACAAAAAATCACCCGAATTAAAAGATACTACCATAGTAAAGAAAGACAGTGCAAAAAAGCATACGACAAAACCCAATCACATGGTTATTAAAGACAGTACCACAAAGAAGATTAACAATATGAAAGATGCGGTAAAGGGAATTGATACGACCGCAGTTCACCAGCGTCGAGTAGATAGTATTGCTGTACAAAAGAAACATTCTGACAGTATATTCAATGCATACAAGAAACATAGAAATGACAGTCTCGGAGCCGCCAGAAAATCTGCCGATAGTATTGCAAGTATTATAAAAAAGCATAAAACTGATAGTATTACTGCATTGAAGAAACGAACGGATAGCATATCATCGGCAATACATAAAAGGAAAGTAGACAGTATAACTGCACAAAAAAAACAAGTAGACTATCTTGCTTCGCGAAAACGTCAACGAAAAGCAGACAGCCTTCTTGCTATAAAACAAATGCGTGAAGATTCAATTGCCACTCAAAAAAAACCAATCATTGAAGATACCGGGAAGGTAATTTACAAAGTCCAGTTCTTGCTTGCAGATCATGAAATATCAAGTACTGATAAACGATTCGATGGAATTGATAATGTGAGCTTTTATATAGATAATAAAGCTTACAAATATACAAGTGGCCATTTTGAAAACTTGCAGGATGCCATAGATCTGCAAAAGAAATTACAAGGTAAGGGAATTAAAGATGCTTTTGTGATTGCCCTTAAGGGTAGTAAGCGCGTGCCGGTTAAGAAGCCAGCAAAATAGCTATAGAAATATTTTTAGCTTCCCGTATCTTTTGGACACTCTGAGCATTATACTAGGGATTATTTGGTAAATATTTGCCACAATAAATAAATTTTATTTTTGATTTATATTATTCACCATTACATTTTCATTATGAAAAAAAATCTTGCATTATTACTACTGCCTTTTCTATTATTGATTATAAATACTTCAGCTTGTTCAGCACAAAGCCCTGAACTTAACAAGCCTATTCCGAATGATTCAGCAATACGAATGGGAAAGTTACCAAATGGCATGACCTATTATATTAAGAGGAATGTTAAGCCGGAAAAACGTGTAGAATTAAGATTGGCAGTAAATGCAGGTTCTGTACTGGAGAATGATGACCAGCAAGGATTAGCACACTTTACAGAACATATGGCATTTAACGGAACCAAGAACTTTCAGAAGAACGATCTTATTAATTTTTTGGAATTGTCAGGTGTGAAATTTGGTGCTGATTTGAATGCATATACAAGTTTTGACCAGACAGTATATATGATACAAATACCTACAGATTCTGAAAAAATACTTCAGAAAGGATTTCAGATTCTTGAAGATTGGGCTCACAATCTTTCTTTTGACTCAGTTGAAATAGATAAAGAACGGGGTGTAGTAATATCGGAAAGACGCTTAGGATTAGGTGCATTTCAGCGAATGCAGTCACAATACTGGCCTATTCTGTTCAAAGATTCACGCTATGCCGAACGTATACCAATTGGCAAACTTGATATACTTGAAAACTGCAAGCATGCTACACTTAAGCAATTCTATTTGGATTGGTATAGGCCTGAACTAATGGCCGTAATTGTAATTGGTGACATTGATGTAGATAACATAGAAAAATTAATAAAGGAGAAATTCTCAAAAATTCCTACAAATCCGAATCCAAGGCCACGTACGTTTTATCCTGTGCCTGATAGTAAAGGACTCATTATTGCCAAAGCAACCGATAAGGAAGACCCGTATAATATTATAGAGTTAATTTATAAACATTCCAAGCAACATTCAACCACCCTTAATGACCTGAGAAGAGATATGATATCGGAATTATTTACCGGTATGCTTAACAACAGACTACAGGAATTGCAAAAAAAAGCTGAGCCTCCTTTTATATTTTCGTCTACTAACATAGGTAAACTAGTAAGAACAAAAGATGCGTTTACATCATTTGCCCTTGTAAAAAGCATGGGTATTGAAAAAGGTATTGATGCACTTATAACGGAAAGCGAGAGGGTGAAACGTTTTGGATTTACCTCAACTGAATTGGAAAGACAGAAAAAGGAAATGATGAGTAAGATGGAACAATTAGTTAAGGAGCAGAATAAAACCGAATCGAAAGAATATATTGATGATTATGTAAATGCCTACCTTGAAAATGAGCCTTTGCCTAGCGTAAATTTCATGTATTCATTCTACAAGAAATACCTGGATGGAATTGGCTTAGATGATGTGAACACGGTAGCTAAAAACTGGATAACTAACAATGGCGAAAATGCAGTTATTGTTATACAATCGCCAAGCAAGGACAGTGCTTCTATGCCATTAGACGATACTATACGACACATATTTGAGAGCATTCAGAAAAAGGAATTAAAACCATATGAGGATAAAGTTTCCAATAAGCCACTCATGGCCGTTAAACCAAGTCCAGGTAAAGTTATAAGTGAGAAAGAAGTAAAGGAACTTGAAGTGACTGAATGGACCTTATCAAATGGGGTGAAAGTTGTTTTAAAACCAACCGATTTCAAAAATGATGAGATAGTATTTAGTGCATACCAATGGGGAGGTACGTCCTTATATCCTGATAAAGATTATATGTCTGCTTCAGTAGCCGCTTCCATAGCTGACGAGGCAGGAATAGGTGAATTCAATTCAACTTCATTAGAGAAGATGCTTGCCGGCAAGATCGTATCCGTTTCACCCACACTTGGTGAACTTTCAGAGGGTTTTAGTGGTAACTGTGCACCTGCTGATTTAGAAACTGCATTACAGTTAACCAATCTTTACTTCACTAATCCGCGTAAGGATGATACTGCTTTTATGGCATTTATGGGACAAGAAAAAGGATTTATTGAGAACCGCAGCGTTGACCCTAACAATGCATTTAATGACACAGTAGGAGTTACTATGAGTGAGTATCATTACCGTCATCGTCCATATACCATGAATATTTTAAATGAAATTGATGAGAATAGAGCATTTGAAATATACAAGGAAAGATTCTCAAACGCGAATGGGTTTACATTCTTCTTTGTTGGTAATTTCAAACTAAGTGAGATGAAACCACTCATTGAACTTTATTTAGGAAGCCTTCCTTCAAAAAACACAACACCTATGTGGAAGGATGTTGGAGTTAATACACCAAAGGGTCTAATTAATAAGACCGTATATAGGGGCAAAGAACCTAAAGCTACCGTCCAGCTTATTTATTCAGGACCTTATGAATACAGTAGGAAAAATCGACTTGATATGTATGCACTTTCGTCTTTGTTAAGCATTAAATTGCGGGAACAGTTAAGAGAAGAAATGAGTGGTGTGTATGGTGTAGGTGCATTTGGTAATGGCAGCCATTATCCAAAGCAGGAATATAAATTTATCATCTATTTTGGCTGTGCACCTGAAAGAGTAGAAGAACTTATTTCAGCTACTATGAAAGAAATAGATTCAGTGAAAAATTTTGGAGCCGGACCAATTAACCTTCAAAAGATAAAAGAAACTATGAAACGCCAGCACGAAGTAGATGTGAAAGATAATAAATACTGGTTAAGTTCACTCTCGCAATATTACCAGAATAACGAAAACATCTTAGACATTCTGGCCTTTGATAAATATGTGGAAGGATTAACAAACGATGACTTCAAGCGCCTTGCTAATTTGTACCTAAACATGACGAATTACGCAAAGTTCGTATTGATGCCGGGAAAATAAAGCAGGTTTTTAACCTCTTTCGGCAAGTTCACCAACGAAAGGGTTATACTTTTTCTCATGGCCAATAGTAGTTGCTTCGCCGTGGCCGGAATATACTGTTACATCGTCAGGCAATGTAAAGAGCTTGGTATGTATGCTATTTGCAAGGGTATCAAAATCACCACCGGGTAAATCGGTACGGCCTATGCTTCCTTTAAAAAGTACATCACCCCCCCAAACAATCTTATCCTCAGCGGAATAGAAACAAACACTTCCAGGTGAATGCCCGGGCGCAAATAGAACCTTCAACTCAGCGTTACCTAATTTAACAATATCATTATCCTTAAGGAAAATTTCAGGTTTAGGAGATGCCGTTGCATTTACACCATAAAAAGTTGAAGAATATACCAGAGCCTCAAGTAATTGTAAATCATCGTGATGCAATTGAGGGGATAACCCGTATTCGCGGTGCACAAAATCATTACCCAACACATGGTCTATATGGGCATGGGTATTGAGCAATAAAACCGGTTTAAGGCCGTTACTTTTAATGAAATCGGCAAGTTTCCGGTACTCGGCTGCATCACTGCAACCGGGATCAATAATGGCGGCTTCACCTGTTTCAAGGTAAATTATATAGGTATTCTCAGCGAATAAATTAAAGACGAAACTTTTTTGCTTTAGCATATACTTCTGTGGGTACTGCAAAAATAGTAAATTAGCATTCTAATACAGCGGACCAGTGGTACTCTTACGAAGGATTTGCTACTCAGCATTATTTATTCTCACTTTTCATTTTTCTGCCCAATCGCAGTTTTATAATGGATCACAATTGCAATTCGGAAAAAACCGTATGCAGTTCAATACATTCGTTTGGAACTATTTTGACTACACTAATTATAAGGTTTACTTTTATATGGGTGGTGATAAGATAGCCCGTTATGTAGGTGAAAAGGGCAAGGAATACATTACTGAGTTGTCTAACTTAATGGATTACCAGTTTGATGGCAGCATAGATTTTATTGTTTTTAATAAGGAATCAGAATACAAGCAAAGCAACCTGGGTTTGTCCGAAGATGAACAATACAATACAGGTGGTATGAATCGTATTGTAGGACATAAGGTTATACTTTATTTTGAAGGCGATCATGAAAAACTGAATGAACAAATGCGCCTGGGCATAGCACAGGTTTTGTTTAACGAAATGATGTATGGCGGCAGTTTCACCAATGTTATCAGAAGTTCAACTCTTTTAAATATTCCACCATGGTTCGAACAAGGGTTTATTAATTATTCGGCCCAGGGCTGGAGCACTGAAATAGACAATCATGTAAGAGATGGGATTGAATCGGGCCGATATAAAAAGTTTAACCACCTAACAGGCGCCGATGCTACTTATGCGGGTATATCCCTTTGGAATTATATAACTCAAACCTATGGTGAAACGGTTATCCCTAATATACTTTACCTTACCCGTACCAGCCGAAGTGTGGAAAGTGCTTTCCTGTTTGTTTTGGGCACTTCACTTAATTCACTAACTACCGACTGGGTTAATTACTATACAGCACAATACAAAAAAGATAAAACTACAGATGTCGTACCGAAAGGTGTTGCCCTTGTTAAAAAGCCGAAAGCCAATAGAACATATTATCATTTAAAAACAAGCCCCGATGGCAAATATGTGGTGTATGTAGTTAATAATCTGGGAAAAGCTAAGATCATACTCTATAATCTTGAAACTAAGAAAAGCAGGACAATAATAAAGCAAGGTGAAAAAATAAATAGGGTTCTTGACTATTCTTCCCCAATAATGGCATGGCACCCAAGCGGAGAGTTATTCTCTTTTGTTATGGAAACAAAAGGTAAATTGATGTTGTATACATATACTTTATCAGACCATAAACTTGACTCACGAAGAATTGTGCAATTTCAGAAGATACTTGATATATCATATTCAGATGACGGTACAAAGTTCGCTATGTCGGCCGTGCAAGATGGTCAGTCAGATATATATGTATTCACAGCAGCCTCAAACGCATTTGAACAAATTACCAAGGATGTATATGATGATCTGTCACCAAGGTTTATAGATCATTCCAGCAGAATTATTTTCAGCTCAAATCGCCCTGATGATACTTTACGCTTGGGTGGCGATTACCACAAAATGCAGCGCCACCTTGATATTTTTGAATATAATTTTGCAACTCATTCTAACGTTCTTCGCAGAATTACAAATACCCCTGGCATTGACGAAACCAATCCTATGGGATATAACAATGATTATATTTCATATTTGAGCAATGCTTCAGGTATAGTAAATCGCTACCTGGCGCATGTGGACAGTACCATAAGTTATGTAGATACTTCTGCGCACTACCGCTATATAGTTAATTCATTCCCTATATCTGATTATGCGCGGAATATTGTTGAGCAGGATGCGCCGAACTCGCTCAGAAATTCTACCAAAATAGTTTATTACAAAGGCAAGTATTGGATGTACCAGGACACCTTGTCTTCTTCACCAAGTTCATTCAATCCTTCTTTATTAAAGAATACTACTTATATGGCCATGCGTATGGCTGCAGAAAGGAAAAGAAAATATGAAGATTCACTTGCTGCTATAATTAAGAAGGATACTACTCCTGTATTAGTAAAATATCCTGTAGTTACACCTTTAGTAATAACCCCTGTGAATACCGACTCACTTGTTAAATTACCAAAGGATTCAATTCATATCAGCCCTGCCCATAAAGCAGTTGATATAAACGATTATAGCTTTGATGATGCACCACCGAAGATTACTCCTCCTTCTCAACAGCCGGTTATAATAACTCAACCAAAAGTGCAGCAACCATCGGTTATTGCCTCTGTAACAAAAGATACTGCTAAACATGATTCCGCAAAAAAACGAGTTGTTGAAAGGCAAGACTATCATGTAAGCTTCGCACCATCTGGTGTATTAACCCAGCTCAATAATAGTTATCTTAATGCATCTTATCTGCCATATATTCCGGGTAGCGGATCAATATATCCATCACCAGGCCTTGACCTAATGCTACAAGTAAACTTAACTGATCTTTTTGAGGATTACAAGATAGGTGGTGGAGTTAGGATAAGCGGAGTGACTAACAATGAATATGATTTAACCTATGAAGATCTGTCGAACAGAATGGATAAGGAGATCATCCTGCATCGTGAAGCCGACCTTGACGCAGATGCAAGTGGCTACCCTATCAAAATATATACCCATGAAGCCACTTACGTATTAAAATGGCCATTCAGTGAGGTTGCCCGTGTACAGGGAAGTCTTGGGGTGAGAGATGATAAAACTGTTTATCAGTCCGTAGACCTTGGAAGCCTGGAGCAGCCTAATACAAATGCAGTATGGACCCATGCTGAACTGGATTATGTATATGATGCTACAATACCTGTAAGCCTGAATATAAATTATGGTATGCGTGCTAAAGTATTCGCACAATACTACCGTAATGTAAGCATGCCGAATACCAGTATGGTTGTTTTAGGATTTGATGTAAGGCATTATCAAAAGATAAGCCGTGATTTAATTTGGGCTAACCGTATATCAGGCGGTACTTCTTTCGGACAGGAAGAACTTCTTTATTATATGGGTGGTGTTGACGGATGGTTCAGCCCACAATTCAACACAACTATTAATGTAGATCCAAGCCAAAACTATGCTTTCCAAACTTTGGCTGTTCCGCTAAGAGGATTTGATCAAAACATTCGCAATGGCAATAATTTTATTCTATATAATAGTGAAATACGCTTCCCTATTTTCCATTACCTGATAAATCATCCTATAAAATCTGATTTCTTTAATAACTTCCAGATAATTGGCTTTTTTGATATTGGTACCGCATGGACGGGCCTGACTCCTTATTCTAATGAAAATTCGGTTAATCAAACAGTAGTTGGGGCACCAGGCAACCCTATTACGGTTATACTTTCTACCCAACAAGATCCTTTTGTTGAAGGATTTGGTGCCGGCTTACGAACACGCATTTTAGGCTATTTTGTAAGACTTGATGATGGATGGGGAATAAGCAATGGTGTTGTTTCTAAGAACCCTATTCTGTACTTCTCACTTTCTCTCGATTTCTGAGAAAGAAAGGTTAACCTCATTCTTTTTTATATTTGTTAACTGTTAACAACGATAATACGATTTTATGGCTAATAATATTAATGATGATGCACTTGAATATCACTCCCAGGGGCGTCCTGGTAAGATAGAAGTAATACCTACAAAACCACATAGCTCACAACGTGATTTATCGCTGGCATATTCTCCGGGTGTTGCTGAACCGTGCTTAAGGATAGCTGACCATAAGGAAGACGTATATAAATACACCATAAAAGGAAACCTGGTAGCTGTAATCAGCAATGGTACTGCGGTGCTTGGCTTAGGTAACATAGGCCCTGAAGCTGCAAAGCCTGTAATGGAAGGTAAGGGCATTCTTTTCAAAATATTTGCCGACATAGACGTTTTTGATATTGAGGTTGATGCATCGGACCCTGAATTATTTATTCAAACAGTAAAGGCCATATCGCCAACTTTTGGTGGAATTAACCTGGAGGATATTAAAGCACCAGAATGTTTTGAAATTGAAAAAAGACTTAAGGAAGAGCTTGATATTCCTGTAATGCATGATGATCAGCATGGCACAGCTATCATATCTGCTGCTGCACTTATTAATGCACTTGAAATTGCAGGCAAAAAAATTGATGAAGTAAAAATTGTAGTTAACGGTGCAGGGGCATCTGCAATCTCGTGTGCTAAGTTATATGTTGCGGTTGGCGCCAAGCTTGAGAATATAATGATGTTCGATAGTAAGGGCCTTTTAACTAAAAGCAGAACTGATTTGTCTGAAGAAAAATTAATGTTTGCAACCGATAAAAAAGCAAAAGACCTTGGCGATGGAATGAAAGGAGCTGATGTATTTATTGGCCTTTCAAAAGGAAATGTAGTTAATGGCCAAATGTTGCAAGGGATGGCTAAAAACCCTATTGTATTTGCATTGGCTAACCCTACTCCGGAAATTTCATACCCTGAAGCCACTCAGGCGCGTAACGATGTAATTATGGCTACCGGCCGTTCCGATTATCCTAACCAGGTGAATAATGTACTTGGTTTTCCTTTTATATTCC
>DATHOD010000215.1:0-10485 GCA_035485295.1 Bacteroidia bacterium | reverse complement strand
AGGAATGATAATACTGCTTACCCTGATGATATACGCCAACGGAATGGATATAGGCAGGCTTTTTCATAAATAAATGAATAAGAATATCATACATAAAAGTTTAATTATTCTTTTATCTCTAATGTCTTTTTCTGCTTTTGCACAAGTAGATACAAGGGGTAAAACAGGTTCTGCTACCGATACAACCAATAGACTTTTGATAAGGAGAGATACAGCGAAACGTAAAATGCTCATCATCCCGTTCGAAACTAAAATGTGCATGTCAGAGATTGGTAAAGATGTGCATGCAAAAACGAATATGAGTTTTGATGCCATAACGGCTGAGTTCCGTAATCAACTAGATTTGGCTATGTATGCAGCTTTCAGAAATAGTTATTCAGCAGTTTCAGTTTTGCAGAACACACGTAAGTCAGACACAACGTTAGACTACATATATAGCTCTATAGGGTATCAATATGATATTGTACCTGGAAGCACGCCAGATGCAGCAGGACAAGCAGAACATGACAAGAGTCAAAAGAATCATTTTATTAATAATGGACAATTGCAAGTACCGGTAGATTACAGCAATCGCTTCATGAATGCAAGTATCAACAATCCTAATTTACTTTCTGATCTTGCTAAGAAATTCAGTACCAATACGTATGTATTCATTAATGAACTCGATATTAAGAGTGTGGCCAATACTACCACCGACAATCTTTCAGAAGAAATGTACCGCAGGCAGGTAATAGTGCATTATTCTATTATTGATAAAGACGGAAAATATGTTTCAAAAGGTATTGCGACTACTTATTTCCCACAGAATGAAAATGAACCTAAAATTATTGGCGAAAAATATTTTTCAGTTATAGCACACACAATATTGAAAGATTATATACAGGCTGTTGCTGCTGCACAAGCTGAACAGCAAAAGAAACAACAAAGCAAAACAAAAAGCACTTCACAACGTTAATTATTATCACATGAAAACGGCAGAAATGAAAGACACACATGGTATTGGAAAGGTTCTTGATGAACTTGGCTTATCAGGTATTTTGAATGGTGCAAGCACTGGTATTAGTTGGCTTAATACATCCGGTGAAGTACTGGAGTCATACTCACCATGCGATGGTGCGCTTATAGGTAAAGTTAAGCAGGCACAAAAAGAGGATTATGAAAAAATTGTTCACGCAGCATCGGCTGCATTTGCTGAATGGCGTGTGTGGCCTGCACCAAGACGTGGTGAGGTAGTTAGGCAAATGGGCGAAGCGTTAAGAAAATATAAAGAACCATTAGGCAAATTGGTATCGTATGAAATGGGTAAGTCATACCAGGAAGGCCTGGGTGAAGTACAGGAGATGATTGATATATGCGATTTCGCAGTTGGGCTATCACGCCAGCTTTACGGGCTCACTATGCATTCAGAAAGGCCATTGCACCGCATGTATGAACAATATCACCCGCTTGGAATAGTAGGTATTATCAGTGCGTTTAATTTCCCTGTTGCTGTATGGTCTTGGAACACAGCGCTTGCTATGGTTTGTGGCGATGTGTGTATTTGGAAGCCGTCAGAAAAAACTCCATTATCAGCTATTGCCTGCCAGCATATTATTGCTCCGGTGCTTAAAGCAAACGGAGTGCCTGAAGGCGTAAGTTCGGTTATTGTAGGTGATTACCGTATAGGTGAATTACTTTCAAAAGATACACGTGTACCTCTTGTTTCTGCAACGGGTTCAACACGCATGGGTAAAAAAGTGGGTGTAGCTGTAGCTGAACGCTTAGGACGTTCTCTGCTTGAATTAGGTGGCAATAATGCAATCATTCTTACGCCTGATGCTGATTTGAAAATGGCTATAACAGCAGTATTATTTGGTGCAGTTGGTACAGGCGGACAACGTTGTACCACCACACGCAGATTGATAATACATGAAAGCATTTACGATTCATTTAAGGATTCATTAGTGAAAGCATATAAGCAAATACGCATTGGTAACCCGCTAGACGAAGGAGTACTTATGGGCCCGCTAATTGATACCGATGCCGTTAAGAATTATACCGATGCTGTTGTAAAGATTAAAGAACAAGGCGGTAAGGTTATTTATGGTGGAGAAGTACTTAAAGGTGATGCTTATAGCTCAGGATGTTATGTATTGCCAACCATTGCAGAAGTGAAAAACGAATATGCTATTGTGCAACACGAAACATTTGCGCCAATACTTTATCTCATTAAATATAAAACCATAGAAGAAGCAATTGAATTGCATAATGCGGTACCTCAAGGTCTTTCTTCTGCTATTTTCTCAACTAACATTCTCGAAACAGAAAAATTCCTTTCTCACGCCGGTTCCGATTGCGGAATTGCAAATGTGAACATAGGTACATCGGGTGCTGAAATTGGTGGAGCCTTTGGAGGCGAAAAAGAAACAGGTGGTGGCAGGGAATCAGGCTCTGATGCATGGAAGGTATATATGCGCAGGCAGACCAACACGATCAACTATGGTACTAAACTGCCATTGGCACAAGGCATTAAATTTGATGTTGGGGAATAGCCCTTTTTATTCAATATTTGACAGATTTTTAACTTTGCATCCCCTATTAGCCGTTTAGCTATGATGAAAGATTTGATAACCCGCTTTCCCGCTCAATTAAGAGAAGCGGTTACTATTGCCAAAAACTCAACGCTTTCTAAAGCAAAACACCCTATTCACAATGTTGTTATTTGCGGGCTTGGAGGCTCTGGAATAGGTGGAACAATAGTAAAAGAAATAGTACATGCCGAGGCTACTGTTCCTATTGATATAATGAAAAGCTACACCGTGCCTTCATTTGTAAATGAAAATACATTAGTAATATGTTCTTCATACTCCGGTGATACAGAAGAAACACTTGAATCGTTTTCACTGGCAATGGCGAATAAAGCCCAGATTGTTTGTGTTACTTCAGGAGGCAAGCTTTTAGAATTGGCAAAAAAACATGGGTACGATAGTATTGTCGTTCCCGGTGGTAATCCTCCAAGAACCTGCTTAGGTTATTCCCTTACCCAGCTATTACATATTCTGGCTTTTCACGGCATTGCACCTGACCATTCTGCCGATATATTAAGCGGTGCTAAATTGCAGGAAGATAGCCTCCCATCATTTACGAAAGCAGCTGAAAGAATGGCAGAAATTCTGGTAGATAAAATGCCGGTTGTGTATTGCACTTCTCTGCATGAAGGTGTTGCTATACGTTTACGTCAGCAATTAAATGAAAATGCAAAAGTACTTTGCTGGCATCATGTAATTCCGGAAATGAATCATAACGAATTGGTAGGATGGAGCCACGATTACCCTGAGGTAACAGTGTTGCTTTTCCGCGATTCAGATGAACATCCGCGCAATGAATTAAGAATTGAAATATGTAAGAAGATATTTGAAAAATATGCAGCCTGTGTATTGGAGATTCCTTCAAAAGGCAAAAACGATATAGAAAAGAAGTTGTACTGGATCCATTTTGGCGATTGGGTGTCTTATTACCTTGCCCAGCAACGTAAAGTAGATTCAATGGAAGTGAGAGTAATAGACCAATTAAAAAAGGATCTTTCGGGAAAATGAGCCACAGCGTTACTTTCAAAGACCTTGGAAGTATTGACTATAAAGAAGCCTGGGATTACCAGGAATTATTATTCAGAGAGGTCATAAACAAAAAGCTTGCCAATCGTGATCTGCCTGAAGCTGAAAAACAGTTTACAGGTAATTATATGATCTTCTGCGAGCACCCGCATGTCTTTACGTTGGGTAAAAGTGGAGCAGAAAGCAATTTGCTTATCAACCAGGAGCAACTTCAAAAACGCAATATTGCTTATTATAAGATAAACCGTGGTGGAGATATTACCTATCATGGCCCGGGGCAATTAGTAGTATACCCTATCCTCAACCTAGATTATTTCTTTACCGACATACACCGTTACATGCGTACTCTTGAAGAGGCAGTAATACGCATGCTTGCAGAATATGGTATAGTGGGGGAGCGCATGAAGGGGAGCACAGGCGTATGGCTTGACTCTGATCATCCGGGCAAAGCACGTAAAATATGTGCTATGGGGGTCAGAACCAGCCATTGGGTTACTATGCATGGTATAGCCCTTAATATTAACCCCGACCTGCAATATTTTACCCTTATAGTACCTTGCGGTATTACTGATAAGGCAGTTACATCTATGGAAAAGGAACTAAAGCATATGGTAAGTGTGGAAGAAGTGAAAAGCAAGCTGAAAAGGCATCTTAGCGATGTATTTGAACTGGAGTATTCGGTCAATGTACCTTCGTAATTCACCCTTTTTGCATATAGCAGAGCCCATTTCCAGCATAGTTTTGTATAAAACACAATCTTGCTTCTCTTTACCAGACTTATTTATTGATGTTATTTAATTGTTAAATTGCGTTCTTTAATTCAAAAAAACTCATGAAAAAAGTATTCTCTTACGGTCCAGCCGCTTGTATTATTATAAGCGCAGCTATGTTCAGTGTATCATGTAACCATGGTGCTGACGATGCTGCTAAATACAAGGGTGAAGTAAACCTTGCAGATTTTGATACTACTGCAAAACCACAACAGGATTTTTACCAGTATGTAAATGGTAGCTGGTTAAAGAAAAATCCTATTCCGGGCAGTGAAGCCGCATGGGGAAGTTTTAATGTGCTTAACGATAGTATTGTTGCACGTTTAAGAAAATTGCTTGAAACAGCTGCAGCCAAGAAAGATGCACCTGCTGGAAGTGTTGACCAGAAAGTGGGAGACCTGTTTGCTACTATGATGGATTCTGATGCGCACAATAAGGAAGGCATTAGCCCCTTGAACGATGAGTTTAAAAGCATTAATGCTATATCTGATAATAAATCACTCTGGGCTGAAGCAGCTCACTTAATGAAAATCGGCCCTGATGTAATGTTTGGTTTTGGAGTTGAACAAGATGCTAAAATAAGCAGCAAAGAAATAGCTACAGTTGGCCAGGGTGGAATGACCTTACCTGCAAAGGATTACTACCTGAGCGATAACCCAATGATGCAAAGGCTTAAAGATAAGTTTGTGGAATATGCTACCCAGTTGTTTCAGCAAATGAACGAATCTTCTGAGATGGCAGATAAGGATGCGCATAAAGTTTTGGATATTGAAACTGAAATG
This sequence comes from Bacteroidia bacterium, assembly GCA_035485295.1. Classification (GTDB taxonomy): domain Bacteria; phylum Bacteroidota; class Bacteroidia; order JABEUT01; family JABEUT01; genus JABEUT01. The sequence continues at coordinate 5,340 of DATHOD010000215.1, read as the reverse complement.
GCAAAGCCTTCTATGTCTCGTGTTGAACTGAGAGATATTTCTGCACAATACAACAAAATGACCATGGCTGACATGGAGAAAATGACACCTAATATCGACTGGAATACCTGCCTGCAAGTATGGGGTATGAAACCCGTAGATACTGTTATTGTTGCTCAGGTTGAGTTTATGAAGAAGGTTAGTGATATGGCTAAGTCTACATCATTAGATGATTGGAAGACTTACTTACGTTTCCACCTCCTTTCCAGCGAAGCAAGCAAATTGAGCGACACCTTGGCTAAGATCAATTTCAACTTCTGGGGCAGAACATTCCAGGGGCTGAAAGAAATGCAACCTCGTTGGAAGCGTTCTGTAGAAGCCACGAGCCGTTCATTAGGCCAGGTGCTTGGTCAGTTATACGTAGCTAAATACTTCAGCCCTGAAGCTAAGGCTAAGGTAAATGAAATGGTAACTAATATTATTGTTGCATACAAAGAGCGTATAAACCAGGTTACCTGGATGAGCCCTGAGACTAAGAAATATGCTATTGCAAAACTTGACCAGATCACATTAAAGCTATGTTATCCTGACAAGTGGAAGGATTATTCAGCATTGCAAATTAAACGCGATGCATGGGTTCTTAATTCATTCAGGATAAATGAATTTGAATTCAATTACGACTTAAATAAGCTGGGCAAACCGGTTGATCGTACCGAATGGGGTATGTCTCCGCAAACTGTTAACGCATACTACAATCCTTCCATGAACGAGATTGTATTTCCTGCAGCCATCATGCAACCTCCTTTCTTCGATGTGAATAGGGACGATGCTATGAACTATGGCGCTATGGGTGCTGTTATTGGCCACGAGCTTACCCACGGTTTCGATGACCAGGGTTCACAGTTCGATGCTAATGGTAATATGAAGAAATGGTGGACTAATTCTGATTCAGCTAATTTCCATAATAAGTTACAAGTACTCATCAGGCAGTTTAACAATTATGAAATTGATTCAATGCATGTTAACGGTAGCCTGACGATAGGTGAGAACACAGCTGATTTTGGTGGCTTAACTATTGCGTATACAGCGTTAGAGAATGATCTTAAACAACATCCTGAAGGTGTTGTTGATGGCTTTACTCCTGAGCAACGTTTCTTTATTGCATGGGCCCAGGCCTGGAGAGAAAATATTCGTCCCGATTACCAAAGACAGTTAATTACTACTAACCCACACTCACCAACAATTTTCAGGGCTAACGGTCCGCTTACCAATATGCCTGAGTTCTACAAGGCATTTAGCGTAAAGAGCGATGCTAAGAACCCTGAGGTAAGGAGTTTTGATATTAAGCCAGGCGATGGTATGTACAGGCCAGATAGCAGCAGAGCAGTTATTTGGTAAACTTTTTTACGATAGTAAATCGGGGGACAAGGATATAAATATATCTTTGTCCCTTCTTTATTAGGAGAGATGGCAGAGCGGTCGATTGCGGCGGTCTTGAAAACCGTTGAACCTTTGCGGGTTCCGGGGGTTCGAATCCCTCTCTCTCCGCACTAATAGAATAAATGGTGTTTAATGTCCATAAGGCGTTAAACACCATTTTCAGTTTAAATACTTAACTAAAAGCGGAATGATTACTTGCATTCGGACAAGCTCAGAAAACCCGGATTTCCAAAAACTGGTGAAAGAACTCGATGCGGACTTAAGTATTCGCGATGGGGCAGAGCATGGGTTTTATTCACAATTCAATAAAATAGATGCTATAAAGTATGCTATTGTTGCATATGAAAACGGCATACCTGTGGGTTGTGGAGCCATTAAAGAATATTCGGAAGACACAATGGAAGTAAAACGAATGTATGTGCCAATAAATAAACGCGGTAAGGGTATAGCTTCAAAAGTGCTGAAAGAATTAGAAAAGTGGAGTGTGGAATTAAACTATAAGAAATGCCTTCTTGAAACTGGAAAAAAACAACCTGAAGCAATAAGGCTCTATACCAAGAATGGATATAAAATAATTCCTAACTATGGGCAATACAAAGGAGTTGAGAATAGTGTGTGTTTTGAAAAGGAAGTAAAATGATATGGTACGGTGTAACGACTATATTTGCCATTAGTCAAAAGAAATAATGTTTATGACAAAAGCATTGGAAGTTAAAAACGAGATTCTGATCAATGGCACTCCTTCGCAAGTATGGGATGCATTGACCAGTCCTGAGAAGACTAAAGTATATATGTTCGGCTGTAAAACCGTTTCAGACTGGAGGGTAGGTAGTCCGCTTTTATGGCAAATGATTCATGAGGGCAAAGATTTTGTCCCTGTGAAGGGCATTATACTTGTGATAGAACCAAATAAGGTTCTTAAGTATACAGTTATAGATCCGCATGCTTCTTACCCCGATATTCCTGCCAATTATTTGAATGTAACCTATCAACTGACTGAGCAGGGAGCAAAGACACTATTAACTGTTATACAAGATGGTTTTGAAGGTGCCGCAGAAGGTGAGAAAAGGTATAAGGATGTATATAATAATGGCGATGGCTGGAATCCGATATTAGTTCAAATTAAGAAGCTGGTAGAAGAAAATTAATTGAGAATGATTGCTCCAGCAAAAAATGTTGACGCATATATTGCTCGTCAACCAGTGGAAATGGGAATTAAGCTTGAAAAAATCCGTAAGCTGATTAAAGACCTTGTTCCTGAGGTTGAAGAGGTAATTAGTTATGGAATGCCTGCTTATAAATATCATGGTATATTGGTTTGGTATGCGGCCTTTAAGAATCACATAGGATTTTACCCAAAAGCATCAGGTATTGCAGCATTCAAAAAGGAGCTCTCTGTTTATAAGAATGCAAAGGGTTCAGTTCAGTTTCCGCTTGACAAAACTCTGCCTATTGGATTAATAAGTAAAATTGTAAAATATAGAGTTAAAGAAAATCTGAGCAAGTCGAAAAATAATGCCTAAAGAATACGTATGAGAATTGTAAAAATTATCTTCTTCCTTCTATTTCTAACCACTTTAGCCTCTGCCCAAACTTATTCTACAAAGCCTGATTATGTTGGGCATATAGAATATACTAAGGGTAACTTTGGAACATATAACTACCCTATGAAAGGGGATTCTATTCTCGTATTCCTAAAAGATAGCACCATCAATTTTATAATATTTCCAAAGGAAAGTAATAACCCAAGAACTCTGGAAATTAGCTCAACAGATCTTCAGCAGGTTAGCAGGCAGATGTATAATAACGCTATAAGTACCGATGAAATGGTGCCTACCGGAAGTTATGATATGAAGTTTGCAGACAAGAATGCAAACCCTTATTTGGGCTATACCCTTTATATCACTCATTTCGGTGATGGGAGTACTGCAGATATGACACTGCTAGGAGAAAACAAAAAGACAAGGTTAAATGACCTTTTTGTAGCTGCACTGGTCAAGTTCAAATAAAATCATGAAAGATATTTTTGAAACAGAACGGCTACAACTCTCAAAAATCTCTCTCGACGATGCACCATTTATATTTGAACTGGTAAATACACCTGGTTGGCTTAAGTTTATTGGCGATAGGAATGTCAGAACACTTGATGATGCCCAAAGATATATTGAGAAGTTGCTGAATACACCTAAGCTTACCTATTGGACAGTAAGGTCAAAATCTACTCTTGATGAGTTGGGGGTAATCACTTTCATGAAAAGAGATTACTTAGATTACTATGATATTGGGTTTGCATTTCTTTCCCAACATATGAATAAAGGATACGCATTTGAAGCGAGCAATGAAGTCCTGAATTATGCGCTTAAAGAACTAAAGATGCCCACAGTTGTCGCAACAACCTTAGCTGATAATATTGATTCCATTAGCCTATTGGAGAAGCTGGGATTACAATTTGAGAAGCGAATTGCAATTGAAAAGTTGGAATTACTTGTTTATTCGACTAAGTGAAGTCGGCACTGAGTTTGTTAATACTAAGACAAACTAATATTATTTCGTAGCTTTATACTTTAAATACAAGCTATGGAAAACTCCAACGACCAGCCTTTAAAGGCGCTTAAAACACAGCTTACCGAATACATTGAGCTTAGGACTGAACATGCAAGACTAGGACTAGTGGAAAGCGCGGCTAAGGTAACAGCCTATTTAACAAGCGCAGTTATAATTGTGTTGCTCATTATGATTTGTCTCTTATCACTTGTAGTAGCATCTTCATTTTTTATTGGGCAATGTTTGCATAATTATGGCCTGGGCTTTCTTATATCAGCAGGTATAAGTCTTCTGGTCCTTTTATTATTTATCTGGCTATTCAAAAAGAAAGCAGAAAATGGCATTATGAACAAGATAATACAACTGACAAATGAGCAACAGTAATAATATTAATAGCCTTGAGACCTTGCAGAGAAGAAAAGCTGAAGTAGCTGCTTTATGCAAGGGAAAGGAAGAGGAAATAGGTACGCAAATAGATTATATAAGCGATAATTTAGGTTCCATTGCCCTTAGAACATTTATTGGCAGCAAGGGAAAGAAAGAAGGTAGTGCCAAAGCAGATATTATAACCTTGCTTGTATCGGAAGGCGTTGAAACAGCTCTTACTATTCAGCATGACCCAACTCATATAAAAGATAAGGTAGTAGCATTTATTAAACAAGCTACGACCGGTATTATTAATATACTTATTAAGTAAGCCTGTAGCCGGAATGACGAAAAAGCAATACAACTTTATTAATGGTCTTTTTGTATTACTTGGCGTAGTTCTTTTGTTTGAAGTTATCAGAGATTCTGTTGCAGATGGCGATTTTATTGGTTACCTGAATGCAGGTAATCTTGTGCTTGCAAAAAAGGATATTTATTCAGACTATTACAATACCTGGCCCCCTTTCTTCTCCGTATTCAGTGTAATTCTGGCGCTGATAGATAAATGCAGCCCTGTGCTTGTAAGGGTATTATGGTTAACAGGTAGCCTTGTTGCATTATTCTACATAATTAAAATAACGTCCAAAATGTTTTTGGACAAAGTTCCTGGATTCAAAAATGGTGCAAGCATTCGCTTTCAGGACCCAATTATTTTTGTTCCAGTTCTTATAATGGTGCGCTTCCTTCTCGATAATCTCGATAACGTACAGATAAATATCTACATGCTTTTATTGTCATGTCTTACCATCTATTTTTTTACCCAGAATAAGTATTTGCTTTCCGGTTTAATCCTTGCTTTGGGTATATCGCTTAAAGCCTATCCTATCTTTATTCTGTTCTACTTTATTTACAAAAGGGAAATGAGAGTTGTCTTATGGACGGGCATATTCTTGGTGCTGGTTAATTCAATTACAATACTTGTTTTCGGGGCTGATCAGGCCTTTGCATACT
>DATHOD010000214.1:0-11925 GCA_035485295.1 Bacteroidia bacterium | reverse complement strand
CCTGGCTGCTATGTGCCTCGTCTATTATCAATGCATAGTTTTTGTCAGGTACTTCGGCTAGATGTTTAAGTGCAAATGGGAACTTTTGTAATGTCGTAATAATGATATTAGTTCCCATTTTAATAGCCTCTGCCAATTGCTCCGAGTTTTCATCTATACGCTGTACAACACCCTGTTTATGCTCAAACTGGTAAATGGTGTTTTGCAATTGCTGGTCCAATACATTTCTATCGGTAACTACAATTACTGAATCAAATATCTTTTTGTCCTGGGTATTGTATAAGCTACTCAAACGATACGCCAGCCATGCAATACTGTTACTCTTACCACTGCCAGCTGAATGCTGAATAAGATAATTCTGCCCTATACCCTTCTGCTTTGCATTTGCAGTGAGTTTCCTTACTACATCAATCTGGTGGTAGCGTGGGAAAAGTAAGTTCTCTTTGGAATATTTCTTCCCGTCAACCAAAAAATCTTCCTTTTGTATGTGCAGGAACCGACCAATAAGTTCAAGCCAGCTATCAACTTGCAACATTTCCTCCCAGAAATAAGCTGTGCGATAAGTAGAGTATTCTTTAGCGGGTGGATTACCGGCAGCATTCTTATAGCCCTTGTTAAAAGGGAAGAAACGGGTACCTGATGATTCCAATTTGGTTGTGAAATAGACTTCATCTGGGTCGACAGTGAAATGGACAAGGGCACGCTTTTTAAATTGGAATAGCAGTTCTTTAGGGTCACGGCTGGTTCTATATTGTTCCATTGCCTCCCTTACAGCTTGCCCTGTGAAATGGTTCTTTAGCTCAATAGTTGCTACCGGCAAACCATTGAGAGAAAGCAACAGGTCAATGCTTTTATTGTTCTTTTCGGAGAAATGAACCTGGCGGGTAACTATAAAGCGGTTTTGCTTATATAGGTTAACTGTATCAGGGTTAAGAGTGCTATCAGGCTTAAAGTAGGCTAATTTAAATTTGCAGCCACTATCACTTATACCGTGGCGAATCACGTCTAACATGCCACGTAAATCAAGCTCCTTAAATAAGCGCTGTATGAATTTACTCTCTGTTTCGTCTTTATAATAGGTAATAAGCTTGGCCCACTCTGCCGGTTGCGATACCTTTATAAAATCAATTACAGCTAGATTATCAAACGCTAAATCCCTGTTAAAAGTAGCATCAAGCCCATGCAACCAGCCATTAGCACATAAATGTTCAATGATAGCTGATTCAAAGGTAGCTTCGGTATGAATTGTATTTGCCGCCATTAAAATTAAGGTTGATAAGAATTCTTCATAATCTCAAATTTTTCTTCTGATATACTAACGGAAACTTCCTGTGGAACATTTTCCATATCAGGGTCATTTGCTTTTCTGTTGCTTAGAAAATGTATTGTCGAGATTTTGGGAATCAAATTTTTGGGTTTGATAATTTCAGGGTCTATTATAAGCGAGGTATCTAGGGATGGTAATATCCGAATTCTCTTATCAATAATAACCTTGCCCTTAAAATATGTACTACCATAAAATTCCCAACCCTTATCAATCTCTTTTAAATACCATCCATGCTGGTTTTCTTTTGCAAAATGAGTAACCTGATTATAAATTTCATTATCAAGTTCGTCCACTTCATCTGGCTTATAATCATTATAGGGTAATCTTGCGTATAACCAATGCCCGACAATTTGGCTACGTTTACCAACGGGATAAACAGCTTGAATTGATCTAACATAACGATTAGTAGTTGCCATAATTATTTTGAGTTAATTGATTTTTATTTTCCCCGTTACTACTTCACTTATTAACGCAGTCCTGTATTCCTGCATTAGTTCTATTTCCTTTTCGATTTTACATATAAGATCATCAATACGTTCCGTTTCAGTTTGGATATGATTAACAATTATTGCTTGTTCCTTTTTATCGTCTGGAAAGGAAATTAAAAGCTGGCAAATGAAACTCTCCCAGTTTGCTCTTGGCATTTTTGTGCCTTGCGTAGAACCATCGACTATATCAATAAATGATTTAGAGAAGAGCTTATAGAATAAAAAACCAGGCAATAGCTCCCCTGTTGAGTATATTATTAATAATTCACCGAATAATCCGCCATTGTGCTCAGCAAAATATACCTTATGCAAATATGGGCGTAATTTATTGAAAATAGTATCTCCCCTTTTAAATGCCGAAAGTTGGCCATCATAGTCTCTTTCTCCACCCATATTTACTAATTTACCTGTACCACTTTCAATATTTTCAACTGCTATTTTCACATCCGCATTATCAATTATTTCATCCCTTAACTTCGCTATATACTTTAACTTTTTCTTTTCCCAATTCCTGCCTTTCCCGTCCATAGCTTCATCAATTACTGACATTCTTTCTTCTTTAAGCAGTTCAATAAGTTTTTGCTTATTGGCAATCAAATTATCTATTTGTGCTGTTTTTTTATCAAGGTAATTGGCAATAACCATTTGGTCTTTTAAAGGAGGAAAACAAATAGAAGCGTTCCTAATTAACTCTTGATTCAACATTTTTGCTCCATAAATATTTTCATTCGCATTTTGAAGCAACTGTTCAGGCAAAGTATAATAGAAATATCTCACATCATATTTCTCATCCGGCAAAATAGAAATTATTGCCTCATTGGTATAAAGGTCTCTACCTGCAAAAGCAACTTTTCCAACACTTAACTTGAAACTAAAAAGTAAGGAGCCTTTAACCGTCAAATCAGGTTTATATCTTCCTATTGCAAGTTGAGCCAGAGTATTTACAGAATCGGAAACTATCTTTTGGTTCATATCCGCAATAGTAACCCATGTTATTCCTTCGTTATAAAGTTCATCCTGCCCTGTAGGTGGAGTAAAACCAGTGGTATATCTAAAATAATATTTAGCCTTGCTCATTTCCCAATGGGAAGGAATTTTCGGCAGCCAATCAATGCCAGATGATTTATATGCGGGATAGGGTTTCATTTATTTGCCATATTTATCGTTGCCTTCCTTAATGGCTTTGTTAATAGAATCGTTAAGGGCAGCACATTCACTCTTCACAGTATTAGGGTTCTGCACATCTTCGTTATGTTGTATTTTTTGGTTCAAAAAAAGTATTAAAAACCTTACGGGCATTTGCAGCCTGTCGTTATCTGTAACATACATCAAACAACTATCAAGCTGGTGCACACACTTTTTCAGTGCAACAATATTGGTATCGTCGTTATTGGCATTTATTCCTGCTATTATTTTTTGAATATCCTTATATGTATTTTTTGTTTCAACCCAGTTATCAAACTGGTGGGTGTTAACTACTGTGGTCGGCTGGGGCTTGGGTGATTCAGAGCACTTATCATGTGCCATAGCATACACCAATGCGGCAATGGCCACCAAAACACTGGGGGCACCCCACTCTTTCCATTTAGACTTATGTGGTTTCTTCTCCGTCATTTAATCCAAATATATGTACCCTGATTCTTTGGAGCTACCTCACTAACAGTATACCCATTTAGTAATATTTGCAAGGCAAAATAACCATCATCTAATGGAGTATTTGTAACAGGATCAATTATTTGAAAGTTAAATACCCTATCAACAACTCCTGTAGGTTGCCATCTATATTCTTTCTCAGTCCAGGTGCCATCGGCAACGCATTCATATTTAGTAGCCTTGTTACCGGCTTTAAAAAAAATAAATTCACAACCGTTTGCGGTAGCAAAGTCACCAACGGCTGTAAACCTAGCACCATAAAGTAATCCCCATGTACGGCAATCATTACCTGTAAGATCATTTTCAAAAGCTAGTTCAAGTGCTTGTATGCTAAGATAATCTTGCCCGCAGTATGATTCTTCAAACTCGGCACGCTGTGGATCTTCAACACCAGTTTTAGCATCGGGGTAAGTATATATTGAATTATCTGAACTATTACCTTGTATATTCTCATAGTAATTAGTTCCATTACTTTGATAACTATGCTCTGGCAAAGTTGTGATAGTATAAGTATTTATAGGGCTAATACATGGATTTACATGCATAGGAGAATATGCAGGTAGAGGTTGCATGGCCGGCATTGGCTCAACCTGGGCTTTGCACCAGCAGAAAATAACCAAACTAAAGAGCATAAGTAGTTTTTTCATGAAACAAAGTATTTAACTTAAAATAGAAAGTATTGTATCTTTTGTTTCTTCTTCCAGTGCCAAAATATCTTTTCTTATGTCTTCAAGGCTTCGTAATGGTTTGTATTTATAAAAGTATTTGGTAAAGTTTACCTCATAACCCACCTTAGTCTTACCCTTGTCAATCCATGCATCGGGCAAGTGAGGCAATACTTCCCGTTTAAAATAAGCTTCAATATTTTCCTTAAGGGGCACGTTCTCAAAGTCACGTAAGTCGGCATCGGGTATAGGATTACCTTTTTTATCAACCTCTATTTTGCCCTTTGAATCACGTTTTGGCCGTTCAACTGTTACACGACTATATCCAAAATCTTCATTATCAAATATCTTGCAGTATTCACCTTCTTTAAATTCTGCATACACTTCAGTTATCCTTTTTATAGCTTGCTCATGTATTTCTTTACGCTTATTGCCAAGGCTACGCAGCATTTTAACATAAAACGGGTTGTCTTTATCTTCCTTATCGCTTCCAGTAGCATTTATTAGCTGCACCTTGCCTTTGCGTTCCTTGCTTTTACGGTCACTAACTATCCATACATAGGTAGAGATACCAGTATTATAAAACAACTGGTCCGGCATGGCTACTATAGCTTCCAGCATATCATTTTCTATAATCCACTTTCGTATATCGCTGGGACCACTTCCAGCGCCCCCACTAAAAAGCGGAGAGCCATTGAATACAATTCCGATTCGGCTACCACCGGCACTGCGTTTCATTTTACTTATCATGTGCTGTAAAAACAGGAATGAACCATCGCTTATAGCAGGTAGCCCTGCACCAAAACGTCCGGCAAAGCCTTTTGTTGCTGCTTCGTCTTTTACATATTTCTCAGCCTTTTTCCAATCAACCCCAAATGGAGGGTTACTAAGCATATAGTCAAAAGATTCACCTTCCAGACCATCTTGTGTAAAAGAGTTACCAAACTTTATGTTGGAAGGATTCTGGCCTTTAATAAGCATATCAGACTTACAAATAGCATAAGATTCAGGGTTTATTTCCTGCCCAAATACTTCAAGCTTAGCATCAGGATTTAATTCATTCAAATATTCTTCTGCAATAGATAGCATACCACCGGTTCCACAAGCTGGGTCATAAAGTGTTTTTACTATTCCCTTTTTGCGGAGTATATCCTTATCGTTCACGAAAAGCAGGTTTACCATCAGCCGAATTACTTCGCGCGGCGTAAAGTGCTCTCCGGCAGTTTCATTGCTTAATTCTGCAAACTTGCGTATAAGTTCTTCAAAAATATAACCCATCTCAAGGGTAGTTACATCTTTAAACATATCGCCAGCTTCAGCAAACTTTTTAATAATCATATACAACAGGTCATACTCATCCAGCTTCTTTATCTGGTCATCAAAACTGAAATAGTCTATAATTTCCTTAGCCCCGATTGAAAACCCGTTTATGTAATTTCTAAGGTTTGCTGCTATATTGTTATGGTCCTGAGCTAACTCATAAAAATCAAACTTGCTCCGGTTATGGAACTTGGCTTTTGCCACATTATTTAAAATGGGTTCAAGCACTTCGGGCTTTTTAGCTTTATTGGCCTGGTATGCTTCCAGTACTTTCTTCTTTGTTGGCTCCAACACAAAATCCAAGCGCCTTAACACTGTTAATGGGAGTATAACCTTACCATAATCAGCCTGCTTATAATGCCCTCTTAATAAGTCTGCCATTGACCACAGGAAGTTGGCTTTCTCTTTAAAATTCTTCATAAGTGATTAAAATGTAATGTATAGAGTAAAAATAGAAAATTTACTCTACTACCCCTCTTGTTAAAATGCATCGATAAATTTACCCAGGGCAAAATATCACTTTTTATTAAAATAGCACTAGGTATAAATACCTAGTCAAAGCAGGTTCTATTCCAGGAGTATATCTATACAATGCTCTAAAATATAAAGCAACCGAGCTTCAGGGGTATAATTGGTAAGCATCCCATCGGTATCCTCCCCAACCCAATCAAAGTATTTCGGGTCATACTTCCAGTTAATATAATTAGCTACTATCTTTCTGGTCCCGCCCTTAGGTTCATTCTTCTTAGGCAGGTTAAAGCCAAAGCGGTCAAATATCCTATGGCCCTTCATAGCCTTATAAATATGATATTGTGCAGCAAGATACATTTTAGGGGCTGGTCTATTTTTCAGACTCTTATCCTTATCTGGGTCAGTAAATACCTTAGTGCAGTATTTTATCACTTCGAGCAGTATCTTCTCCTTGGAGTATACCCGCTCACAGTATTGATGATCCTCAGTTGCATATCGCTTACCCCATAAGTCAAGCCATTCGGTTTTAAGTATTTCTCCAATCTCCTTATTGGGAACAAGGATATTAAAGTGCGGGTTATAAGTCCAATGAGTATCATTAAACTCACATTCCAGGGTTTTAAAACCAATTAGTTTAATTCCTTTCCCGCGTTTAGACCTTTTCTGATATTTCTGTACAATCTTTTCAAAAGCCCGATACATTGCATCAATACGTCCTTTAAGCTTCCAGTAGGCCACTGCTCTGACTGTTAATACTACATAGTGCGGGTCTTCCCATTTACTAACTACTATTTAGTATAGGTTTTATGCAAAACAAAGCTAGAGAAAACGGTAATAAAGTGCAATACCTGTTTATCAACAGCATTTTCAAGATAAATCAGGGGCTACCCACACAAATAAATAAAGGGCAATTTTGTGCAAATTTTGTGCAAATTAAAAAGGCATATTTTTAAAATATGCCTTTAACTTATTGATTATTAGGAGCCTCCCATCGGATTTGAACCGACGACCTACTGATTACGAATCAGTTGCTCTACCCCTGAGCTAAGGAGGCTAATTTGCTTGCGAAAATAACACAAAGCTCAATACAATTGGCTACCTTGGTAAAATAGTTTAGTACAATGCAAAAGCTTTCTCTTAACCTCATCACAGCTCTTTACGTTCTAGCGGGGATAAATCATTTCATTAATCCCAATTTCTATGAAGCCATTATGCCTTCTTATATTGGGTATCACACTTCATTGATATATATAAGCGGAATTTGCGAGATAATGCTTGGCTTATTAATACCATTCCAACCCACAAGGAAAGTAGCAGCTATTTTAATAACTACTATGCTGATAGTTTTTCTCTGGCTACATATTCAAATGCTTATTGACTACTGGAATAGCAACAACAAGCATTTATGGATTGCCATGACAAGAATACCTCTGCAATTCTTTCTTATTTGGTGGGCATACACTTTTGTACGTCCAGGAACAAAGCAGTAATACTTATTTGCCCCTCTCCATCTTCATGGCTAATTGAACCGCCTTGTTGGCGTCAATTAATCCACCGCTTACACACAAGTCAGAATATGTCACTTCATTCGTTGGATGGCCAGGCATATGTATCTTGTCAGTCATTTTCCTTACAGATTCCATCAATATTTCTTTTACCTGCTTTGCAGTAAGTTTAGGAAAATATTCGCGAATGATTGCGGCAACACCTGCCACACAAGGCGTAGCCATACTGGTACCATTCAAATAGGCGTAATTGGTATCAGGAACAGTGCTATATATTTTTACACCTGGCGCAAATAGATCAACATTTTTTGCGCCATAATTGCTAAACGTTGCAGGCCTTCCCTTTACATCAGATGCACCCACTTCTATCCAGTTGCTGGCATGTTCATTGGTACCCTCATAACGGCAATTAGGATAATCAGCAATAGAATCGTTGTTATTATGGTCGTTACCTGCAGCATGCACTAATAAAACATCATGCGCTTCAGCGTACTTCACAGCCTCATCAACTGTTTTTTTGTTGTAGGGATAAGGCTTACCAAAACTCATATTAATAATCTTGGCGCCGTTATCAACTGCATAACGAATGCCATTTGCAACATCTTTATCACGCTCGTCACCATCCGGAACCACACGTACTACAAGTATTTGGACATTATCTGCAATACCTTCCTGTGCGCCGGGCTTACCTGTTCTGTCTGCAGAAATAATACCACTTACATGTGTACCATGGAAATCAGTAGGACCAATTACATCATTATTGCCATAATAACGTTGTGTAGCATCCTGATAGTTATCACCCACCAAATAACGTGGATTAAAATCGAGGTTATAGTTATACGCAAGTGCATTACTATAATGGTCCATAGCAGGCTTCAAAAGCTTTACAATACTGTCTGCTGTAAGCCCTTTCATGAAAGGTGCGAATCTTTTAAAATTGCGAACTAACCTTCTTTTCGCTCTAACCATAGCACTGTCAGTAGGATTATAGCTATCCATATCAGCTTGGTCGAAGTCCTTTTTACCGAGGGCAGTCTTTACCATGTTCATAGTATCTATAAGACTCTTGAAATTATTCAACTGACTCAAATTATCATTCTTGGCAGTTTCATAAGCTTTCTTTACCTTCAACCATAAATGGTATTCAGCTGTGTCTGCTTTTGGGACTTTATCCTCCAATACATTTGCATACTTCTTACTATAATCTCTATATAAACGGGTAACCTCAAGGTTTTCGTGGTTTATATCGCTATCCTTTCCGCCAATAAAGTCCCAACCATGCACATCGTCTACATAACCATTCTTATCATCGTCCTTCTTGTTACCTGCTATTTCTTTAGAGTTCGTCCAGATGTGATTTTTTAATGCAGGATGGTTTATTTGCACACCACCGTCTATTACTGCAACAATTACTGTTGTAGACTTCCTACCTTTCAGTGTCTCCAGCGCCATGTCGGAGCCGGTACCATATACGCTATCCTTTTCATAGCTTTCATTTTGCCAATTCTTCGCAGGGTTAGACATTTGTTGGGCTGATGCAAATGAGAATGAACCCAATGCAATGAGCAGAGAGAGAGACTTGAGGTGTGTTGTTTTCATATTATTGCTTTTTACCTTTTCCATCAACTATATAGTGCAACCCGGTACTTTGTTTGCGGGCGGCAGCCATCTTAATTATCAGGTAGGCTACTGTGATGAGATTCCTTAATTCGCACAATTTTACGGAAATTATCGTTTTATCATACAATTCTCGTGTTTCTTCGTATAAAATATCCAAGCGTTGGCGCGCTCTCTTCAAGCGCAAATCTGACCTAACTATACCAACATAGCTGCTCATAATCGCCTGTACTTCTTTGAGGCTCTGAGTAATAAGTACCATTTCTTCCGGATATTCAAGCCCTTCTTCATTCCAATCGGGTATATTTTCAGTAAAAGAAGTCCTTTTAGCTAATTCTATAGAATCGACAGCCGCACGATGGGCATATACAGATGCTTCAAGCAATGAATTAGAAGCAAGCCTATTTGCACCATGAAGACCGGTGCAGGAACATTCCCCTACTGCATACAAATTCTGCAAAGTGCTTCTGCCGTTAATATCTACTTTAATACCGCCACACATATAATGAGCTGCAGGAGTTACCGGAACATATTCTTTAAGGCAATCGAAGCCTTCACTCAGGCATTTGCTATATATGGTAGGAAAATGATCAAGCATTTTCTGCTTACCCAAATGAGTACAATCAAGGTATACATGATCCTCCCCACGCATTTTCATTTCATTATCTACTGCACGGGCGACTATATCACGCGGAGCTAATGAACCACGGCTATCATATTTCTGCATAAACTCTTTACCATCAATAGTACGAAGCACAGCGCCTGCACCACGTACTGCTTCAGATATAAGAAAGGCTGGCTTTAAGTGAGGCGCATACAAAGCTGTAGGGTGGAACTGTATAAACTCCATATTGGTAATAGCCCCCTTAGCGCGGTAAACCATAGCGACACCATCACCGGTAGCAATAACAGGATTAGTAGTAGCGCTATATGCATTACCTGCACCGCCAGTTGCCATAAGAGTGGTCTTTGCAACAATCCTATCTGTCTTACCTGTTTTAATATTTAGGGCATATACACCATAGCAGGCAATATCCTTGTTTTCATGTGTAACTAGTTTACCTAAATGGTGTTGGGTTATTATATCAATCGCGAAATGGTGAGTACCAATTTCAATATTAGGGTGCTTATGAATTTGTTCGAGCAGGGCACGTTCAATTTCTTTTCCGGTAACATCTTTATAGTGCAAAATGCGGTTCTCAGAATGTCCCCCTTCACGGCCAAGGTCATACTCACCCGATGAGCTTTTATCGAAGTTTGTCCCCCACTCTATCAATTCTTTTATCCGGTCCTGTGATTCATATACAACCATGCGTACAACTTTTTCATCACACTGGCCATCGCCGCATATGAGTGTATCCTGAATATGTTTCTCGAAAGAATCGGGACTGTGCATGACTGCGGCAATACCGCCCTGGGCGTACTTAGTATTAGACTCATCCTCGTCGGCCTTGGTAATTATGTATACTTTACCATGCGCAGCTACCTTAAGGGCATAAGTTAAACCTGCAATACCCGAACCAATTACAAGGAAGTCTACTTTCTTTTGCATAACATAAAGTGGACAGTTGTCAGTCAACAGTGGTCTGCATAACCACTAAATACTAACTACCCGGATTAAATAATAGTTTTTCTTGCCTTTCTGTGCTAATATGTATTTATCCTTGATAAGGCTTGATGCATTAACAGTTAAGTTCACATCCTCCACCTTTTCCTTATTTATCTGTACACCACCACCGGTAAGCATTTTACGTGCTTCACCTTTTGATGGAAATATTTTCGTATGGTCAACAAGGAAATCAACAAGGGGAATTCCTTTTTCAATTTCACTGCGAGGAACATCAACTTGCGGCACACCATCAAATACAGCTTGTATATCATTATCGGATAATTTCAGCAGACTGTCCTTAGTACCTTTTCCAAATAATATCTCAGAACTTTCCAAGGCAAATTCATAATCCTTTTCTGAATGAACACGTATGGTAATATCCTTTGCCAATGCCCTTTGCAATAAGCGCAAATGTGGAGAAGCATTGTGTTCTGCTTCTATCCCTTCTATCGTGGCTTTATCAAACAGAGTAAAGATGCGGATATACTTTTTGGCGTCGTCATCTGCTACATTAAGCCAGAACTGGTAGAATTGGTATGGCGACGTTTTTTGTGCGTCTAACCATATATTACCATTTTCCGTTTTCCCGAATTTACCCCCATCACTTTTGGTAATAAGCTGCGTAGTTAAAGCAAAGGCTTCACCACCATCTTTACGGCGAATGAGCTCAGTACCTGTAACAATATTACCCCATTGGTCGCTACCACCCATTTGCAGCTTACAGTTCTTATTCTTCCATAAATAGTAAAAGTCATAACCCTGTACAAGCTGATAGGTAAACTCCGTAAACGATATACCCGTTTCCATACGATTCTTCACTGAATCCTTAGCAAGCATATAACTTACACTGATGTGCTTACCTACATCACGTATAAAATCAAGAAAACTAAAATTCTTAAACCAGTCATAGTTATTGGCTATTTCAGCCGAATTTGCAGCGGTGTTAAAATCAAGGAATTTCTCTAATTGCTTTTTTACGCATGCCAGATTATGGTTCAATACATCTTCACTCAATAAATTACGTTCAGCCGACTTACCCGAAGGATCACCTACCATGCCGGTAGCACCACCTACCAAAGCTATAGGCTTATGCCCAGCTTTTTGAAAATGCAATAAGGTCATTATTTGCGATAGGCTACCTATGTGCAATGAATCTGCCGTAGGGTCAAAGCCAATATACCCAGCCATCATTTCCTTTTTCAGCAAATCTTCAGTGCCCGGCATTATATCATGTAACATGCCGCGCCAGCGTAATTCTTCTACAAAATCG
>DATHOD010000213.1:0-2526 GCA_035485295.1 Bacteroidia bacterium | reverse complement strand
AGGCTGGCAGGATAATGGAACCAATATATCTACATCAGGATGGGCACAGGTTATTGGCGGAGACGGCATGATTTGTTTTATTGATAATACCAATAATAATTACATGTATGGTGAAACATACGAAGCCGGATTTGAAGTATCCAATAACGGTGGTGCAACATTCAATAATGCCACTACAGGAATAACCGAAAATGGCCCATGGGTTACCCCTTGGGTTCAGGATCCTAAGGCTTCAGCAACTATATTTGCAGGGCTTAATAACGTGTGGAAATCTACTAACCATGCTGCATCGTGGACTAAAATAAGCACCTTCGGCAATACCAGCACATCTATAGATTATGTTGCTGTTGCACCTTCTAACGATCAGTATATATATGCATCTATAACAAGCGGGCTTTATGCAACAAACAACGGAGGTAGTACATGGACAAATATTACAGGTTCATTACCTGCTTCTTCAGTTGCCATTACATACATTGCTGTAGATCCTGCCAATCCGTCCCGGTTATGGGTTACTCTCTCAGGCTATAGTGGCGGAGTTAAAGTTTATCAGACCAGCAACTATGGAACTACCTGGGTAAATATTTCCAATGGACTGCCTAACCTGCCTGTAAATACTATTGCATACCAGGGCGGTGGTATTGATGCTATGTATGTAGGAACAGATATGGGTGTATATTACAGAGATACTACCACAACCGGCGGTAACTGGGTTGACTATAACAATGGACTGCCTAATGTTGAGGTTTTTGATCTTAAGATTTATGCGCCGGGCAATTTGCTAGATGCAGCAACTTATGGAAGAGGAACATGGCAAATACCGTTGTATACCCCTGCAACTTCTGCACCTGTGGCAAATTTCACAGCTTTCCCTACCTCAATCTGCGCAGGTAATGCAATACAGTTTACCGACACATCTTCCAACGAACCAACTTCATGGAGCTGGACCTTTGCCGGTGGAACACCTGCGACCTCTACTTCTGAAAATCCGATTGTTTCGTATTCTTCGGGTGGTAAATTTCTGGTTACAATGGTTGCAAAAAATGGCATAGGGCAAGACTCTATTGCTAAGACAAGTTATGTTACTGTATTCCCTCCAATAATTGTTCCTTCTATTACTCAAATAACAGGTACAGATACATTAACCTGCACACCTTCTAACTATCTTTCTTACCAATGGTTTAAGTCAAATACGGCTTTAGTGGGTGCTACATCTTCGCAATATATTGTATCTGCAACCGGTATTTATAAAGTAGACGTAACAGATAGCAATGGATGTACCGTTACTGTATCTAAAACAGTTTCAGTACTTGGTGTGAATGAAATATCATTGAATGACTTCATTAAAGTTTACCCTAATCCTACCAGCGGTGAAGTGTCAGTCCAATTTGACTTACCTGCTGCAGGAGAATATACTCTTGCCCTAACTGATGTATTAGGACAAACAATGTATACCAACAGAATACATGTTAACGGCCAATACACTCAAAAGATCAATCTTGCAGGTTATAGCAAGGGAGTTTACTTCCTTTCTGTCTCAGGTACCGATTCAAAAGGAGTGCAAAAGGTAATGGTGTATTAACAATTTTTAAAGAGTTGAAAGCCTCCGAATATTCGGGGGCTTTTTTATGCAATAAACTCAGTTATAGTCCGTTATATAACTATGCTCAAACGAATAACTATACTAGTTTGCATTTCATTCCTTTGCTTTAGCCTCAGCGGAAGCTTTAAAAAGGAGCAATTAAAATACAGCAATGTAAAAACGGCTTACAAAGAAAAGTGGGCATTGGTAAAAGGTAAGTTACAAAAAGCAGGTATTGACACATCACAATTTGAAGTATTTATTCGCGTATTTAAAAAAGAAGCCGAACTGGAAGTATGGGCAAGATCAAAAAGTGCATCACAATTTAAATTAGTTGAAACATATGCTATTTGCCGTTCCTCAGGTGAGCTGGGCCCCAAGCGGCAGCAAGGCGATATGCAGGTGCCTGAAGGTTTTTATACAGTGAGCATATACCAACCTAATAGCGCCTACTACCTTGCATTAGGAATAAGCTACCCGAATAAATCTGACAGAATTAAGGGGAACCAGGCAGACCCCGGCGGAGATATTATGATACATGGTAATTGCGTTACTATTGGTTGCATGCCCTTAACTGACGATAAGATAAAAGAAGTATACTTAATGGCTATTGAAGCCCATAATAACGGGCAGCAAAATGTGCCAGTTCATATTTTCCCAACCCGTTTAAATAACGAAGGTATGGCCTGGTTGAAGGCAAATGAAAAAGATGCTACCAAACTTGCATTTTGGAATAATATTAAAGATGGTTTTACTTATTTCGAGACCAAGAAAACTATCCCTACAGTTAGTATTGATGCAAAGGGAGACTATACCTTTCAATAAGTTATTACTGGGTAAGGTCTACCTTAGTTTTTGCAGTTGACATTTTACTTACCAGTTCTTTAAACGCAGGCTTATCATTCATCGGCTTAAAGTATGTTTCGCCTTGCATTCTTTTCACA
>DATHOD010000212.1:0-8462 GCA_035485295.1 Bacteroidia bacterium | reverse complement strand
TCCATTAAGGAATGCCCTCATGGTAAACTCACCTGGTTTGGCAGGGCGTGCTCCGTGCTGAATAAGCAATTGCAAAATTTTTTGAATAATATATGGTGAACCGTGGCAGGAAATTTCAATAACATCCTGACAGGTATATGACTTAGGTGCCTTAAAAAGTCCAACAACAGCCTCATCAACTACTTCTTTCCCATCCATAACAACACCAAAATGAAGCGTATGGCTAGGTGCAGTTTCAAGTTTTAGTGATGGAAGTATCTTCTCACAAATAGTAATTGACTGTGGTCCGGAAAGGCGTATAACCCCAATAGCACCTTGCCCTTGCGGGGTTGAAAGGGCTACAATTGTATCATCGGTTATAATATTCTTCATGGTATACAAAAATAGGAAATAACTCACCGCTAATCACGCTTGCCGGGCTATGTTTACAGGGTTATTTTACAAGGAGTATTTATAAGGGTGGGCAATATGGTAAATATTTCTAAATTTGCTCACACTTAGTTTAATAAAGATTTAATAAATACATATGAGCATATTAGTTGGCAAGAAATCAAGAGTAATTGTGCAAGGCTTTACCGGCACCGAAGGAACCTTCCACGCGCAACAGATGATAGATTATGGAACCAATGTGGTAGGTGGTGTAACCCCAGGTAAGGGTGGTACAAAGCACCTTGATAAGCCGGTATTTAATACTGTAGCCGATGCTGTTAAAGAAGCTCAGGCTGATGTGTCAATCATTTTTGTTCCGCCTGCTTTTGCAGCCGATGCAATTATGGAAGCTGCTGAAGCGGGTATTAAGCTTGTAGTTTGTATTACAGAAGGTATTCCAGTAAAGGATATGATAGCTGTAAAATCATATTTAACAGATAAAAACACACGTCTAATTGGCCCTAACTGTCCTGGAGTTATTACACCTGGTGAAGCTAAAGTTGGTATTATGCCTGGCTTTATTCATACCCCAGGGACTATTGGTATTGTATCACGTTCTGGCACCTTAACATATGAAGCTGTTGACCAGGTTACCAAAGCGGGTCTTGGACAATCTACTTGTATTGGTATTGGTGGCGACCCAATTATTGGCACCACTACAAAGGAAGCTGTGGAGTTACTTATGAAGGACCCCGGCACAGAAGGTATTATTATGATTGGTGAAATTGGTGGAACTATGGAAGCTGACGCAGCTAACTGGATAAAGCTAAATGGCACTAAGCCAGTAGTTGGCTTTATAGCAGGCCAAACAGCTCCTCCGGGCCGTACAATGGGCCACGCTGGTGCTATTGTTGGTGGTGCTGAAGATACTGCAGCAGCCAAAATGAAAATAATGCGTGATTGTGGACTAACAGTAGTCGATTCCCCTGCGGTAATAGGTAAGACAATAGCTGCGCTTGTAAAAGCAAAGGCTAAGGTGATGAACTAGTATCGGTGCCGCATAAAATAAAATTGCTCAAATCTCGTTTATTGAGAAACTTACAAAGCATGCGGCTTAAATCACTTATAATTTTATTTTTTTCAATTCTGGCAACTACCTCATTATTTGCACAAATAGGAGGTACAAGCACTTATGATTTTCTGCAGCTTCCTGTATCATCACGCGCAGCTGCATTGGGTGGCGATTTCATTGCAGTAAGAGATGGTGATTTAAGTCTTGCATCAGAGAATCCATCTTTTCTAGACAGTTCGGTTAGCAATCATGTGGATATTAGCTATATTCCATTCTTTGCGGGTATTAAATATGGCTATGCTTCTTTCGCGCACACCTTTGATAGTATTGGACGTATAAAAAATGTGGGTACAATAGCTCTAAGTATAAAATACATTGACTACGGCTCTTTTGATTATGCTGACTTAGGAGGCAATGAGGGTGGAACATTTACAGCCGGAGAGTATTTATTTCAGGCCGGTTATGGCCGTCCTCTATTGGATTCTGCATTTAGTGGAGGTGCCAATTTGAAATTCATTTATTCACATCTTTATCAATATTATTCTTCTGGCTTGGCCTTAGATCTGGCAGGTTCATATGTAAGTCATAACAGGCGTTTTTTTATCGGGCTTGTAATTCAGAATATTGGACATCAAATAAAGGATTATACGGCAGGAGATAATGAACCTTTGCCGTTTGACGTGAAGTTAGCTTTCGCTAAAAAACTTGCCCATGCACCTTTCCGTTTTGGAATAACTGCTCAGCATTTACAAAAATGGGATCTTACCTATATAGACCCGGCAGATACACAAACTGTAAATCCTCTTACCGGGCAGGCTGTTACCCATAGCAGTATCGGCGGTTTTGCCGATAAGTTAATGCGTCATTTAGTGCCCAATCTGGAAGTAGTATTGGGTAAGAACTTCATGATACGCTTTGCATATAATTATGAAATGCGTAAGGAGTTGGAACTTGATGCGAGTCGTGGCTTAGTGGGCTTCTCAGGTGGATTTGGAATAAAAATATACAAGTTCCAGATAAATTATGCACTTGCTAAATATAACCTTGCAGGGTCTTCCAATACATTTACTATTGGCATGGCACTAGATGAGTTTTCACGACATAGTAAAACTTGATGCGTAAAATTATTATAGCAATTGATGGGTATTCTTCCTGCGGTAAAAGTACAATTTCCCGTAGTCTGGCTAATGCTTTAGGCTATGCATATATTGATACTGGGGCAATGTACAGGGCTGTAACATATTATTGTCTTAAAAAGGGAATTATAACAGATGGACATATAGATGGTAAGAAAGTGGCTAAGGAGTTGCCTAATATTCACATTACATTTCAGCACTCTCCTAAAGTGGGAAAATCTGAAACCTACTTGAATGGCAAGAATATCGAAGAGGATATTCGTACGATGGAAGTATCAAATGTAGTTAGTGCTGTAAGTGCTATTCATGAAGTAAGGGAATTGCTTGTGGATCAGCAGCGAAAAATGGCGCAGGATGGTGGAGTTGTTATGGATGGTAGGGATATTGGAACTACAGTATTTCCGCATGCAGAACTTAAGATATTTATAACCGCTGACATCGATGTGCGCACGGAGCGGAGAAAATTGGAGTTAAAAGCCAAGGGAATAAAAGTTACAGATGAAGAAGTTAGAGAGAATCTGTTAAAGCGTGATAAAGAGGATAGCCGCCGCAAAGAAAGCCCTTTGAAACAAGCTGAAGATGCTCTTGTTCTGGATACCACACATCTTACACGTGAACAGCAGCTTGAAAGAGTAATACACTGGGCCAGGGAAAGAATGAAGGATTAGTCCAGAGACTGCATAACTTCAATCAGTGGCTTCGCATCCTTACAATAAGAGAGTATTTTCAGTAACACTTCTTCCACCATTGCATCTGGGCATGAAGCTCCACTTGTAAGCACTACTGTTAATGGAGTTCTATCAGGTAAGAAGTTAAGTGTTGTTTTGCGTTCTTCCTTATGAATGTCGAAGTGGTGTATAGTGTCTTGTGATTCTATTTCCTTGGCTGATGAAATAAAGAACGTAGGGAATTTCTTTTCGCAAAGTTCAACTATGTGCGATGTGTTTGAGCTGTTATATCCTCCTACAACAATAGCAATATCGGCATACTGTTTAAGAAGCTGATGTGTCGCATCCTGGTTTTCGTTGGTTGCATAGCACAGGGTGTCTCGCGTATCAGCAACATGTTCTTTTAAATTATTAGGACCGTATTTCTCTAAAATTATATTCTTTAAGTAGTCAGCAATGCCCTGCGTTTCTTCTGCCAACATTGTTGTTTGGTTAATTACACCAATTTTTTCAAGACTTTTGTCAGGATCGAAATTATCTGAGTAACGCCCTTCAAATGTTTCTTCAAACTGCTGACGTGATATTTTACCCAACATATAATCACCCAATATCTTAGTCTCGCTCATATCCTTTACTATAAGTGAAGGACTGCTGGCGGCGCTATGTGAGAAAGTAGCGCGGGTCTCTTCATGGTAAGGCCTTCCATGTATGATAACTGTAAACTTGTCTGAGCCAAGTTTTTCTGCTTTGTTCCAAACACGGTGTACAAACGGACAGGTAGTATCGTATGTTTTAATTTCTATTCCACGGTCGGCAAGTTGCTTCTTAATATCAAGCGTAGTTCCAAATGCAGGAATTATTACCACATCATCTGGTGTAAGTTCATCAAATGGGGTTATTGTATTTCCATAAGTATCCATTAAGAATTGCACCCCCATGTCTTGTAAGTTTGCATTCACTTCCTGGTTATGTATCATTTGGCTTAGCAGAAAGATACGCTTCCCCGGATTTTCCTTTACTGCTCTAAAAGACAATTCAATTGCATTTTGTACCCCGTAGCAAAACCCGAAATGCCGGGCCATTAAAAAACGCACAGAGCCAAAATCAAGCAGAGTAGGGGAGAAATCCTTTTTTTTCTGGTCAAGGGCTGAGCGGCGTTCCTTCACTTTTGCAAGTAAAGGGCTTTTATAAAACTCAGGTATTTCGAATGTTTTCATTGCGCAACAAAGGTAGTAATTTTGGACTGTTTGTATTTTATGAATCGCATTATGAGGAACACTATATTTGTTATTACTAACGTAAATAAAAATGAAAAAGTCTGAGATAGTTAAAATGCCCGAGTATTTTGATAGGTATATCAACTTAGTGGATGATATAGATATAGTAGATGCATTGGATAGGTACGGTGCAAAATACCTTCTTGCAGAAAAACAGAACTTTGTTCAATTAGATGATAAAGTTTATGAATCCGGAAAGTGGAATATTAAGGATATTATTCAGCATTTGATAGATGCCGAAAGGGTTTTCTCATACCGTGCTATGCGCTTTGCCCGTAATGATAAAACGGCCTTGCCAGGGTTCGATGAAAACATTTATGCGGTAACTGCCGCTGCATCTAATAGAAGCTTGGATGATTTGCTGGAAGAGTTTGCTGCTTTACGGTCCGCTACTACCAAGTTGTACAAAAGTTTTACAAAGGAAATGCTAACAAGAGAAGGAATATCCTTTAATAAAGATATTTCCGTTGTGGCTATTGGTTTTACAATTACAGGGCACGTAATTCATCACGTTAATATATTGAAAGAACGGTATTATAAATTGATTTAATCTCAATCTGTTAATTGTCTAGTATTTCAAATTATATTTGTGGCAAGTGCAATTATGATAAAAGCAGCTAAATATTTGTTTTTTGTTTTCGCAGTATTTCTTGTTTCTTGTGCAGGAACAGGTTCTTCGGGTATTGCAGCCGATGATCATGTTGCACCCATAGGTGGCAAGAAAACAAAAGCAAGAAGGCCTCCAGCTACGAATTATCACGCCAGAAGCACTTCTAATCCTTTCTAAATTATACCGGTTTATTTGCCATCAAGGCTTCCGAATACTTTCTTAAGTATATCAGAAACACGTGCAACAGGGTCCTTACGGATTTTTAATTCTTCCTGTGCAAGCAGTATAAACATCCCTTTCAATGCCATCTGGGTAACATATTCATTCAGGTCAGTATTCACTTTTGCATTGCCGGTAAACATAGTAGTTGCATTATACCCGTTTGCTAAGGGTGTCCAGTATTTGGTAACATTAACGCTGGCTATTGCATCTTTCACTATTGGCAAGAAAATATCATGTAATTGTTGAGACGTTTTGCTCTTCATATATTGGGTAGCAGCATCGTTGGCTCCTTTTAAAATGCTCAAACCATCCGTAATACTCATAGATGTTATAGCATCAAGAAATATTGGTGCAGCTTTAACGGCAGCTTGTTCAGCAGCACGGTTAAGGCTCAATACAAAATCATCAACTTGTTTTTGTTGCCCTGCTTTTACAGCATAATCCTTTACCTTCTGCGCATCTGGCGGGAACGGTATTTTTATAAGACTATCCTTAAAAAAACCATCTGTTTGCGAAGCCTTTGCACCTGAATTGTTCGCACTTACTTTTAATGCTTCTTTAAGTCCGTTTACTATATCGTCGCTTGAAAGGCCACTGCTGCTTCCACTGTCTTTTTTTCCGGTAAGGGAATTCATATCTTTCGTAGCGCTGTTCTTTAAACTGTTAAGGTTGAATTGGGCAAACGAGCCAACTGATAAGGCAATGGCAAGGGTTAAAAGCAATATCTTTTTCATAATAAGTATTTTAGAATTAGAATAATGGTACAAACCTAATAAGGTTAAATGAAGAGAGAATGAAAATAGATAGTTTTAAGAATAAATAAATACAATATCCTGCACAATATTAGGGTGCAGGCTTTGTGCCACAGGGCAGGTGCGCCCGGCATGTTCAAGTATGCTCTTTTCTTTATTGGTGTACTTAATAACGGGCATGGTTATTTTCACATGTATCTCTGATACCCTGCGGGGGTTAGCAGCCATTACCTTGGTTACTTCTGCCATGGCGCCATCCATATTAATACTGTGTGTATTAGCAGCAATACCCATTACCGTAAGCATGCAATTAGCCAACGATGTCGCCATTAGGTCAGTAGGCGAAAAGGCCTCGCCTTTACCATGGTTATCTATTGGGGCATCGGTAATTATTTTACTGCCAGAGGCTAAGTGAACAGCTTCGGTGCGTAAGTGGCCCGTATAAATTACTTTTGAGGTTGCCATATTGCAATAATTGGTATTTGTACTATATTTGTATTACAAAGATAATGCATCAGACATTGAAAAAGTACACCTATATACTAGCACTGGTTTTTGGCCTTGTATTTTGTGGCAATTTACATGCGCAAGATATTCTTAGCCAAATGCAAACCGGAAAAGATGTGGATGTGCGCTTTACCGACCAGGCAATGGGCGGCGGGTTTTTACATTCACAGGGCTGGGGCCTGTTTTTCCGCAGGGCTAAAATAAAATCAATATTTAAAAAGTACTTCTGGGAAATTGAAACTGCTACCATGCATAATCCCAAAGAATATAAAATATCAAACCAGAATTACCCCGATGCCAGTGGTTATTACTTTGGCAAACTGAATGGTGTGCAAATGTTCAGGGCGGGCTTTGGCTGTAACAGAATGGTTTGGAGAAAGAATGATGAACGCTGTGTAGAGATTGATGCTGTATATGCTGCCGGTTTGTCATTAGCGGTTACTAAGCCAGTGTATCTTGAAATAATAGAGTCAACTCCGAATCCTGAAGAGTTTATTCTTTCTACAGAAAAATATAACCCTAATACCGATAACCCCGGTAATATATATGGCAGGGCTTCTATATTCGATGGGCTTGGCGAACTTAGTGTTTACCCCGGTGGTTATGGCAGACTGGGTTTAAATTTTGATTACGCTAACAGGCATAATACTGTAAAAGCTATTGAAGTAGGAGCTGAATTAGACCTTTACCCGAAGGTTATACCTATTATGGCCTTTAATCCTAATAGCCAGTATTTCCTGAATTTATATATTAGTTTTAGCATAGGGAAACGCTGGTTCTAAACCCAATTTTGTGTCAGATAATAATACATCGGAAACTATAGTTACTTCGCAGCCCCGTAAACCTAATTGGTTAAGGGTAAAATTACCTACCGGCGAAAACTACCTTAAGGTAAGGGAAACAGTTGAACATAATAAACTGCATACTATTTGCCAGAGTGGTAATTGCCCCAATATGGGCGAATGCTGGGGAGCAGGCACTGCCACATTTATGATACTGGGTAATATATGCACCCGTTCATGCCAGTTTTGTGCAGTGGCTACCGGCCGTCCTTTAGCTGCCGATCTTAAAGAACCTGAAAGGGTTGCCGATGCAGTATTATTAATGAAGGTAAAGCATTGCGTTATAACATCGGTTGACAGGGATGACCTGAAAGATGGTGGAACCGCCATATGGGCTGAAACAATAAGGGCAATCCGCAGGAAAAGCCCGGGGACAACTTTAGAAACCCTTATACCAGACTTTAAAGGAGAAGCGGAATTAGTTGCTGTAATTGCCGAGGTGCACCCTGAAATAGTTTCCCATAACCTGGAAACGGTGAGAAGGCTTACAAAGCTGGTAAGGGTACAAGCAAAATACGACCGCAGCCTTGATGTATTGCGCATGCTTAAAGAAGCAGGAATGAAAACTAAATCGGGTATTATGCTTGGTTTGGGAGAGACAAAGGAAGAGATTCTTGAAACAATGGATGACCTTAGAAAAGTAAATGTAGATATTCTGACCATTGGCCAGTATTTACAGCCTACACCCGAACATATAGCTGTGCAGGAATTTATACATCCCGATATTTTTGCAGAATTGAAAGAAATAGCCCTTGCTAAAGGCTTCAGGTATGTTGAAAGTGGCCCTTTGGTACGTTCATCCTACCATGCGGAAAAGCATATTTTTTAAACAGGCGTCTTTACAAATAATACCACTCACCCGCTAATTTTAACCGTTTACTAAGTGCTTCACGTTGATTGATAATTTCCTTTCCTTTTCGTATAAAAAAAGCCATATCTTTGAGTATCACGGAATACTTGAATTGAAAAATATTTAAAATCTTAACTGTTTTGTAATAAACGCCCTT